>JBAXUN010000042.1:0-18459 GCA_037129655.1 Actinomycetes bacterium | reverse complement strand
GTCTTATGGTCACCGACGAGTTCCACGTCTACGACACCACGCTGCGCGATGGTGCCCAACGTGAAGGAATTTCATACTCGGTCAACGACAAGTTGGCCGTTGCCAAGCTCCTTGATGAGTTCGGTGTCGGGTTCATTGAGGGCGGTTGGCCAGGTGCGTTGCCCAAGGACACCGAGTTCTTTGCGCGCGCCCGTGAGGAACTGAACCTCGTAAACGCACAGTTGGTGGCCTTTGGGGCAACCCGCAAGGCTGGCCTCGCGGTGCAGGATGACCCGCAGGTGCAGGCCCTGTTGGACGCGCAAACTCCGGCGATCACCCTCGTCGCAAAGTCCGATGTCCGTCACGTCACCGAGGCGTTGCGTACGACGCCGGAGGAGAACCTCGCGATGGTGCGCGACACCGTCTCGTACTTGGTGGCCGAAGGTCGACGCGTCTTCATCGACTGCGAACACTTCTTCGACGGGTATCGCACGGATCCCGATTACGGCGTGCGGCTACTCGTTGAGGCGTTTGAGGCCGGTGCCTCGGTGGGCGTCCTGTGCGATACGAATGGCGGCATGTTGCCGAGCCGCATCAATGCGATTGTCACCGACGTTCTGACGCGCTCTGGCGTGCGGATCGGTATCCACTGTCAGGACGACACCGGGTGTGCGGTGGCGAATACGATCGCCGCCGTCGAGGCCGGCGCAACGCATGTTCAGTGCACAGCGAACGGATACGGCGAGCGCACTGGTAACGCCGATCTGTTCGTCGTCGTCGGAAATCTGGAAACCAAGTTCGATATGCGCGTGCTTCCGAACGGCAAGCTGCGCGAGATGGTGCGCGTCTCCCATGCGCTCGCTGACATGGCCAACCTCCCGGCAGATACCCATCAGCCATTCGTTGGTGTTAGTTCCTTCGCGCATAAGGCGGGGCTACATGCCAGTGCGCTCAGGGTGAATGCGGATCTGTACAACCACATGGATCCGGAGCTGGTCGGCAATGACATGCGCATCCTGGTGACGGAGATGGCCGGCCGCGCATCGGTTGAGCTCAAGGGCCGCGAGCTGGGAATCGACATTGCCGGAGACACCGCCGCCCTTGGCCGTGTGGTCGATCGTGTGAAGGACCTTGAGGCCTCAGGTTGGACGTTCGAGGCCGCTGACGCATCGTTCGAGTTGCTCATGCGTGATGAGATTAACGGTGAGCGACGTCGTCACTTCACCGTTGAGTCGTGGCGTACGATCGTCGAGCAGTTGCCTTCAGGTGAGGTTGTCAGCGAGGCGACGGTGAAAGTGCACGCAGGCGGTGAGCGCATTATTTCCACGGGCGAAGGAAACGGCCCGGTTAACGCTCTCGACAACGCTCTCCGTGCCGGGCTTGCCACGGCGTTCCCAGAGCTCGCAAACCTCGAACTCGTTGACTACAAGGTGCGCATCCTCGAAGGGGTCACTGGTACTGACGCCGTCACGCGCGTGCTGATCGGCACGACGGACGGCCACGACGATTGGACGACCGTCGGAGTCCACGAGAACGTCATAGCGGCCTCGTGGATCGCATTGGAAGACGCAGTTGCCTATGGGTTGATGAAGGCCGGACGCACTTTCCCGGACGAGTAGGCGCCCGTCATCGGCTCGCGAGTCCGGTGTGCACGCAGAGCGTGACGAGCAACTAGGCTCGGGGTGTGAACATTGCGCGCTATGCAGGCCCAGACGGAGTCGTGAACTTCGGTGTGATCGACAATCTCGGCGACGAAGGAATTCCGTCGTCGGAAACGACGATTACCCAGATCGACGCCCATCCATTTGGGTCGATCGATCCGATTGGTAAGCCGATCCCATTTGCTGATGTGCGCCTTCTTGCGCCGATGATCCCTAGCAAAATCATTGCAGTTGGGCGTAACTACGCGGCACATGCCGCCGAGATGGGTAACGAGGTTCCGCCCGAGCCGATGATTTTCCTGAAGCCGTCAACCTCAGTGGTTGGCCCAGGGGATCGCATTGATCTGCCACCGCAGTCCGATCAGGTCGAGCATGAAGCCGAACTCGCGATCGTTATCGGCCGGCTCTGCCGCGAGGTGCCAAGCAATCGTGTCAACGATGTGATCTTCGGCTACACCTGCGCCAACGATGTGAGTGCGCGCGACCTGCAGAAGACGGACGGACAGTGGGGTAGGGCTAAGGGTTTCGATACGTTCTGCCCGATCGGTCCGTGGATCACGACCGGCCTCGACGCGTCGGATCTCGGGATCCAGTGCCGAGTCAATGGTGAGTTGAAGCAAGACTCACGTACGTCGCTCATGGTCCACGGGATCGCTGAACTGGTCACGTGGATTAGCAATGTAATGACGCTGCTGCCGGGTGATGTGATCGTCACCGGCACACCAGCCGGTGTCGGCCCGTTGAACGACGGTGATCGCGTAAGCGTCACTATTGAAGGTATTGGAACTCTGACGAACCGGGTGGCTTTGCGTGACTGAGCAAGAAGTACGTGCACATAATGTGAGCGAGAATCCTGAGCTACCGGCGACGGGGTCATCGCCAATCCGCGTCCGCTTTTGCCCATCCCCGACAGGGAACCCGCACGTGGGCATGGTTCGCACCGCCCTGTTCAACTGGGCGTATGCGCGGCACGTTGGTGGCACCTTCGTCTTCCGCATCGAAGATACGGACGCTGCGCGCGATTCTGAAGAGTCGTACAACGACTTGCTCGGCGCGCTGAGCTGGCTTGGCCTCGATTGGGATGAGGGCCCCGAGCTTGGTGGGCCACATGCTCCATATCGTCAGAGCGAGCGGATGGATATCTACGCAGATGTCGCCCGTCGACTCTTCGAATCTGGATGGGCGTACGAGTCTTTCAGCACTCCCGATGAGGTTGAAGAGCGACGTAAGGCAGCCGGCCAAGATCCCAAACTTGGCTACGACAATGTTGACCGCGATCTCACCGACGAGCAGAAGGCTGCGTTCCGCGCCGAGGGTCGCGAGCCGGTGCTTCGCCTTCGCATGCCTACCAAGACGTGGATGTGGGATGACCTTGTCCGCGGCGAGGTGGCGTTCGAGCCTGAGCATGTACCCGATTACGTCATCGTGCGCGGTAATGGTGATCCGCTCTACACGTTGGTAAATCCCGTTGACGATGCGCTCATGGGAATCACCCACGTTTTGCGTGGCGAGGATCTGCTGTCGAGTACGCCACGGCAGTTGGCCATGTACGAGGCGTTAGCCGCGATCGGTGTTGGCGACGGTACGACGCCGCTATTCGGTCACCTGCCTTACGTCATGGGCGAGGGCAATAAGAAGCTCTCAAAGCGCGATCCGCAGAGCTCACTCAATCTATATCGCGAACAGGGCTACCTACCCGAGGGTCTGTTGAACTACCTAGCTCTTCTCGGCTGGTCGCCCGGTGACGATCTCGAGTTCTTCTCACCTCGTCAGATGGCGGCGCTCTTCGACATCAAGAAGGTGCAGCCGAACCCGGCTCGCTTTGATCCGAAGAAGTGTTTGGCTATCAACGGTGACTGGACTCGACACATCTCTGCCGACGATCTTGCCGAGAGGCTCACGCCGTACCTGAAGGCCGCAGGCATCATCGCTGCCGGCCCGACACCTGCGCAGAGTGACGTTATTCACGCTGCCGCACCGCTGATCCAGGAACGTATGGAGACGCTCTCACAGGGGGCTGAGTCACTTCGCTTCCTGCTCGTCGACGAAGCTGACTTCGCCCTCAATCCTGACGACCGCGAGAAGGTGCTGACGGCCGATTCGCGTATCGTCCTGCAGTCCACGCTGGACGCAGTTGAAGGCTTGCCAGAATTCGATCATGCGTCGATCGAGGCGGGTCTGCGCGCCGCGCTCATCGATGGACTTGGACTCAAGCCAAAGGTCGCCTTTGGTCCTGTCCGGGTAGCTGTGACGGGTAGCCGTATTTCTCCACCGCTCTTCGAATCGATGGAACTGCTTGGACGCGAACGTTCGACGGCGCGATTGGCCGCGGCCATTGAGGCGATTCCCGCGTCCTAGCAGCCCTGATATCGCCTCGTAATGGACGGACGTTCGTCTCATGTGATGGGTGCGGTTTGGGCGCGGGTCCCTTCAAAGGCTATGATCTCTCGCGGCGCTGAATCACCCCGATAGGCGTCCTTGGGGTATGGGGTAATTGGCAGCCCAACTGATTCTGGTTCAGTTAGTCTAGGTTCGAGTCCTGGTACCCCAGCGGATCGTGTTGATCACGTAAACGCACCACCGGCGCGCAAAACGTCGCGGTGAGTTGTCGGTACCGACACCTTCTTGCTGATTCACGCCGCCACGCGTGATGCGAAGCACGTACGAAAGCACGGCCCCGTTGTGTAGTGGCCTAGCACGCCGCCCTCTCAAGGCGGTAGCGCGGGTTCGAATCCCGTCGGGGCTACAAGCAAGTGCCCGTCACCGTCATGGTGGCGGGCTTTCTTGTTTCATCAGCGCTCGTCGCTCACTGCCGGTGCGGGACCTAGGTGGCAGAACGGCGCAGGGCCTCGGTGAGACGGGCGGCCGCGGTTACGACGGCTTGGGCGTGCAGGCGGCCTGGTGCGCGTCCGAGGCGTTCTACTGGCCCGCTGACAGATACTGCGGCGACGACTCGGTTGCCGGGCCCACGAACTGGTGCTGAAACCGATGCCACCCCAGCCTCACGTTCGCCCACGCTCTGGGCCCAGCCACGACGACGTACGCCGGCCAGTGTGGTGGCGCTGAACTTTGCACCCATCAGGCCGCGGTGCATGCGCTCGGGCTCTTCCCAAGCCAGCAGGACTTGGGCGGCTGAGCCGGCGTGCATTGTTAGCACTGCGCCGATCGGAACCGTGTCGCGAAGGCCGCTGAGACGTTCGGTTGCGGCGACGCAGATGCGCTGCTCGCCCTGACGACGGTAGAGCTGGCAGGACTCGCCGGTGGTATCTCGTAGCGTGGTCAGAATCGGGCCAGCGGCAGCAAGAAGGCGATCTTCGCCAGCGGCTGTTGCCAACTCTGACAGACGCGGCCCAAGAACGAAGCGTCCCTGCAGATCGCGGGCCACGAGTCGGTGATGTTCTAGCGCGATAGCGAGTCGATGGGCGGTAGGTCGTGCAAAGCCGGTCGCCTGAACCAAACCCGCGAGAGTGAGTGGCCCTGCCTCTAGCGCAGCGAGGATACCCGCGGCTTTGTCGAGCACGCCGACTCCGCTAGAGTTGTCCATGAAGTGATACTGACATCTCAACATATGAGATGGCAAATTGGACGGAGACAATCATGGCTAAGACGCTCGCAGAAAAAGTGTGGGATGCACACGTCGTTCGTCGCGTTGAAGGCGAACCTGATCTGCTCTACATCGACTTGCACCTCACCCATGAGGTCACCAGCCCGCAGGCATTCGATGGCCTGCGTGGCGCTGACCGTCAGGTGCGTCGTCCCGATCTCACCCTGTCTACCGAAGATCACAATGTGCCGACCTTCGATATTGACAAGCCGATCGCGGACCCGATTTCGCGCGCCCAGGTCGAAGCACTTCGTATCAACGCTGACGAGTTCGGCGTGCCGATCTTCTCGCTCGGCAATATCGAGCAGGGCATCGTTCACGTCGTTGGCCCGCAGCTGGGTCTCACTCAGCCAGGCATGACGGTCGTCTGCGGTGACTCGCACACGTCAACACATGGTGCATTCGGTGCTCTCGCCTTTGGTATCGGCACCTCCGAGGTTGAGCACGTGCTCGCCACGCAGACGTTGCCGCTCAAGCCTTTCAAGACCATGGCCATCGAGATCGAAGGCACTCTGCCCGACGGTGTGACGAGTAAGGACATCATCCTCGCTGTCATTGCCAAGATCGGTACCGGCGGTGGTCAGGGTTACGTCCTTGAGTACCGCGGTGAAGCGATTCGCGCATTGTCGATGGAAGCTCGGATGACGGTGTGCAATATGTCGATCGAAGCAGGTGCCCGCGCCGGCCTGATCGCTCCCGATCAGATCACCTTCGATTACCTTGAGGGACGCGAGCATGCGCCCAAGGGTGCCGATTGGGATACCGCAGTCGAGTACTGGAAGACGCTCGTCACCGATGCCGACGCAACCTTCGATGCGGTTGTCACCCTGAACGCATCGACGCTTTCGCCGTTCGTCACGTGGGGTACCAACCCCGGGCAGGGCCTGCCGCTCTCGGCATCAGTGCCTTCGCCAGATGACGCACGTGACGAAAATGAACGGGTCTCGATCGAGCGCGCGCTCGAATACATGGGCCTGACCGCGGGTACGCCGATGAAGGAAATCACCGTGGACACGGTCTTCATCGGTTCCTGCACGAATGGTCGTATCGAAGATTTGCGTGAAGCTGCAGCGGTTTTCGACGGTCGACAGGTCGCCGAGACTGTTACCGCCATCGTGGTTCCAGGTTCGGTGCGCGTTCGCCTTCAAGCCGAAGCGGAGGGTCTCGACAAGATCTTCACCGCGGCGGGCGTCGAATGGCGTAATGCTGGGTGCTCAATGTGTTTGGCGATGAATGCCGACAAGGTGGCCCCCGGTAAGCGCAGTGCATCCACGTCCAACCGAAACTTCGAAGGACGTCAGGGCCCGGGTTCACGTACTCACCTAGTCTCACCGCAGGTCGCTGCTGCCACGGCAGTCGCTGGCCATCTGGCATCACCTGCCGACCTCGTCGCGTCGAACGCTTAAGGATTAAGGACCGATCATGGAAAAGTTCACTGTTCACACCGGTCATGCCTTGCCATTGCGTCGTAGCAATGTCGATACCGACCAGATCATTCCCGCCGAATACCTCAAGCGGATCAGCCGTCACGGCTTCGAGGACGCACTCTTCGCTGCCTGGCGTCAGGATCCTGACTTCATCCTCAACGACCCCACCTACGCTGATGTGAGCATCTTGGTGGCCGGCCCGGACTTCGGTACCGGTTCATCGCGTGAGCATGCGGTGTGGGCGTTGCAGGACTATGGCTTCAAAGTTGTTCTCTCGTCACGCTTTGCAGACATCTTCCGTGGCAACAGTGGCAAGATCGGTTTGCTCACCGCCGTCGTTGACGAAGCTGTGATCGAGCAGATTTGGGCGATCGTCGAAGCTGATCCAACGGCAGAGGTCACAGTTGATCTTCCGGCTCGTGAAGTACGCGTCGGCGACCTCGTTGCCACCTTTGACGTGGACGACTACACCGCGTGGCGCTTGATTGAAGGGCTCGATGACATCGGTCTTACCCTTCGCCACGAAGAGTTGATCACCGAGTTCGAAGCCAGCCGTCCGTCCTGGCTGCCTACAACTCGCTAGCTACCCTCTTTTCCCAAATTTCGCAACCCGCTTGTGAAGTTCCATAAGGAGCTCTCAATCCGCGTGAATTCCTTGTGAGAGTTAGGAAAATCACGGCGCGCCGCTTTGCGATTTGCTGCTCTGGCGATTAGGTTTCAGGGCGTTGCTAGACGAACGTCTAGTTCATTTCCGTGGAGGAATATCGTGGCAGAGAGCGTGAACAAAGCAGAGCTCACCGATCGACTCGCCGCCCGCCTTGACATCACCAAGAAGGCAGCTGGCGAAGCAATCGAGGCAATCGTCGATGAAATCACCAAGAGCGTCGCCAAGGGCGACAAGGTGGCCATCAGCGGCTTCGGTGTGTTCGAGAAGGCAGACCGTGCCGCTCGCGTGGGTCGCAACCCGCAGACCGGTGCAACCGTAAAGATCAAGGCAACCTCGGTTCCTAAGTTCCGTGCCGGTGCCGAGTTCAAGAATGCCGTTGCCGGCAAGAAGGCAGCTGCGAAGAAGGCCGCTCCGGCCAAGAAGGCAGCACCTGCCAAGAATGTTGCAGCCAAGAAGGTTGCAGCCAAGAAGGCAGCTCCGGCCAAGAAGGCCGCAGCAAAGCGCTAATTGCTCAAAGTTCCAACGTTGGGGTCGTGTCCATTGCGGATGCGGCCCCAACGTCGTTTGGGGGGTACCTCGTGAAGTGGCTGGGCGATCCCGTTCAGTCTGGGATCACACGTGCGGCTTAGCCGCGGTCGGTTTCTTCTCTGTCCATGACCAGAATGCGGGCTGTCGCTGGACCTACACCTAGCCGGCGCGCATCCCACAGGTCGATTTCAGTGTCGACATCTCGGCGCAGACCCGGGACAGCCCCGCAGTCCAGTGGTGTTGCGCCGGAAGCCTTGTGCGCCGCCGCCGATCTGTGGCCGAACGAGGGATTGAGGGCAATGCCGGGACGTACGGTAAGGAACGTGGTTCCAGTGCCGGCGGCATCACTAAGGTATCCGCGGTCGACCTGCGCCGCCGCCTTTAACGCGGCGTCGAGTTCAGCAGTCTTGAGCGCGGGGACATCGCATGTGACAACAGCGATCCCAGCGTCCGGGAAGGATTCTCGGACGTACTTCTCACCATGAACCAACGCCGCATTGAGCCCACCGTCGGGCACATCGGGAATCCAAGATCCGCCATGGGCGGTGATATCGCCTTGAAGGATCGGATCGTCGGTAACCATGACGACGTCGGCCACATGTTCACTTGCCAGCACAGCATTGGCGCTGTCCCAGGCGAAGGCGCGCACAAGCGATCGGCGTTCGCCAGCGGGCCGGGTGGAGAGCCGAGTTTTCGCGCGGATCAGAGGTTTCACAGGCATGACCACGACCCAGGTCAATGTTGGGACGGTCGCAGTCATGGCTACATCATGGCCGATCCGCCCGCATTCCTATGAGCAGGGCCAGATATATGTCGGGACCCTAGCCCGTCGCCATGCAGACGCAGGTTATTCGCGGGAAGATGGCGCGGGCGCGATCGCCGGTTGGTGACGCGTCGGGGAGACATGCGCGGCGCAGAAGAAGGGGCAGTATGAGCCATCCCAGCGGGAAGACACGTGGCGCTGCGTACATGACTGCTGTCGTCCTGCTGCGTCCATGGCTCATGGCGTTTACTCGTCGAGACTGGCGGGGAATGGAAAACCTTGACGCGTCGGTTCGCTCCGACGGAACTCAGCAGGGGATCGTTGTGGCCGCCAACCACATCAGCTATTTCGATCCGCTGCAGTGCGCGCACTACCTTTACGACAATGGCCGGTTGCCACGATTCCTTGGCAAGCATGAGGTATTCGAAATCCCGGTGATTGGGTCGATCATTACTGGGGCAGGCCAGATACCGGTGTATCGGGAGACGCAGGATGCTGCCAATGCCATTCGCGCCGCAGTCGAAGGAGTCAACAAGGGGGAGTGTGTCGTTATCTACCCTGAGGGAACGATAAGTCGCGACCCAGAACTATGGCCGATGACGGGCAAGACGGGGGCAGCGCGAATCGCCCTCATGACGGGTGCACCGCTAATCCCCTTGGCGCAGTGGGGTGCACAGGAGGTCGTGCGGCCGTATGCCAAGGAACTGCGGCTCTTTCCGCCGAAGACCTTGAAGGTTCTGGCCGGGCCGCCTGTCTATCTTGATGATCTACGTCACCGCCCAATCGATGCGCAGGTGTTGGATGTTGCAACAGACCGCCTCATGGCCGCGATTACGGCACAATTAGAGGTCTTGCGCGACGCGAAGGCACCCGTGGAACGATATGACCTTAAAGCGCATCAGGCGCCCGATCAGCAAGGCGAGGAGTAACTAGTGCGCTGTGCGGTAATGGGTAGCGGGTCGTGGGGCACTGCCTACGCTCAAGTCCTTGCCGATGCCGGCCACGAGGTGACGATCTGGAGCCGCGACTCCCGGATTGCCCACGCCATTCAAACCACCCATGAAAACCCGGTGTACCACCCCGGTGTCAGGCTTCCGAGTGCTATCGCGGCCACGACGGATGCTGCCGAGGCGTTGCGCGGGGCGACGGTCGTCGCTTTGGCCCTTCCAGCACAAACGTTGCGTGGCAATCTCGCGGCGTGGGCACCGATGCTCGATCCGTCCGTCCTTCTGGTCTCGTTGATCAAGGGCATCGAGTCAGGCACGAATGAGCGTATGAGCGAGGTGATCAGCGAGACCGCAGGTGTGTCGCTCGAGCGCATCGCCGTGGTTTCTGGACCGAACCTTGCTCGCGAAATCATCGAACGTCAGCCAGCCGCGACGACGATTGCGTCCCCGCTGGCCGACGTCGCCGAAGAGTACGCCGACGTGTCCACCACGGGCTACTTCCGTCCGTATTGGACGACTGACGTTGTAGGCACCGAGATCGGTGGCGCGGTTAAGAACGTGATCGCTCTGGCCAACGGGATGGCCGTCGGTATGGACTTCGGTGAGAACGCGCAGTCAGCGTTGATCACCCGTGGGTTAGCTGAGATGACCCGGCTGGGCATTGCGCTAGGTGCGTCACCGCTGACCTTCCTAGGGCTTGCTGGGATCGGCGACCTCGTGGCCACCTGTCAGTCGCCGCTTTCCCGTAATCGCACCTTTGGCGAACACCTTGGCCGGGGTCTTTCGATCGACCAGGCCACTCAAGCGATGACGCAGACCTGTGAAGGCGTAAAGAGTTGCCAGGGAATTCTCGATCTGGCCGTCGCCGAAGGAATCGAGATGCCGATCACCGAAGCAATCGTCCAGGTGGTTCATCATGGACTGTCACCTGCAGATTGCCTGTCTCGCTTCATGTCTCGGGCGACAAAGCCCGAGGCTGAAATGGACGTCGATGTTCTGTCGGTTGTCGATGGCAGCACTCGGCAAGGGCTTTAACCCCGCGTCACACGATGATGTTCAACGCACCGTTCAGATCGGCCCACAGATCCTCGACATCTTCGATGCCGACGGCTAGACGGATCAAAGTCTCAGGAATGTCGGGGCGTTCTTCGATCCAACGGCGACGGCGTTCGATCAACGTCTCGACCCCGCCAAGGCTGGTGGCATGTGTCATGAGACGAACGGAGTCGCACACCTTTTCGGCGGCAGCTGCGTCGCCGATGGTTTCAAATGACAGCACTGATCCGTAGCCCGTCATCTGACGACTCGCCACCTCGTGGCCAGGATCGCCCGGCAGACCTGGGTAGCGAACACGTGTGACGGCTGGGTGCGCTGCGAGTCGCTCGGCAAGGATCTGCGTGCTGGCCTGCGACTGACGCACGCGTAGTGCCAGCGTACGAATTCCACGCAAGGCGAGATATGCCTCAAATGGCCCGGGAATTCCGCCGAGCAGGGTTCGGGTGCGAATGAGCTTCGCACGAATCTCGTCATCATTAGTGACGACCATGCCCATGAGTACGTCGGAGTGGCCGGCCAACATTTTGGTCGCCGAGTGCACGACGATGTCGGCTCCGAGGCTAAGTGGCTGCTGAAGTAGTGGTGTGGCAAAGGTGTTGTCGCACACCACCAGTACGCCGTTCTTCTTGGCCGCCGCGACAGCTGCCGGGATATCGCATACTTCCATCGCCGGATTGGTGGGGCTTTCTAGCCAGAGCACATCCGCGCCTTCACACGCGGCCTCAATCGCGGCCGGATCGTCGATCTGCACCAGTCGTGCCGTCACGCGCCCAGCTGCCTCAAGATCGCGCATACGTGCCGCTGCACCCGAGTACGTATGTGCAGACAGTGCGACAACGCCGCCCGGCTTGATGATGTCCATCACCGTGGAGATCGCCGCCATGCCACTGGCAAACGCGAGCGCAGTTCCCCCCTCGAGCTTGCCAACGACGTCCTCAAGCGCCTCCCAGGTGGGGTTGGACGTGCGGCCGTAAGCCACAGGCCCACCAGCGTGGAAGGTCGACGACAGGACAACGGGGACGTTGATTGGCCCGTCGACCTCGTGGGCGGGACGACCAGCTGCCACGACAAGGGATTCGACAGATAGTTCGCTGCGGTAATCGGAAGAAGTCATGTGCAGACGCTACCGGTCTGCGCGGTTTCGCGGGAGTTCGGGCGTAGGGTGATCTGGTGTCATCTCCCAGAATCCGAGTTGCCGTCATCTTTGGTGGACGTTCCAGTGAGCACGCAATTTCATGTGTGTCCGCCGGGTCCGTGATGCGAGCACTAGACCCGGCCCGCTACGACGTCGTCCCCATTGGGCTCACTCCCGATGGGCGGTGGGTTCTGGAGTCAGTCGATCCTGAGCGCTTGCGCATTAGCGACGGCAAACTTCCGCAGGTCTTCGACGATGGATCTTCTGTGGTCTTTACTGGCGATCCAACCCGCACCGAGCTCACTGTTCATTCCCCAGGGGACGTGCCGCAGACGCTCGCGGCCGTTGACGTGGTGTTCCCAGTTCTACATGGTCCCTATGGCGAGGACGGAACAATCCAGGGTTTGCTGGAGATGGCTGGCGTTCCCTACGTGGGATCAGGTGTTTTGGCCTCCGCCGCGGCGATGGACAAGGGTGCGATGAAGGCGATGTTCGCTGTCGCCGGTCTTGATCAGGCGCCATACGTCGTTGTGACGGATCGGCAGTGGCGTACCGATCAGGCTGGTTCGCTGGCGCGGATCGGGGACTTGGGTTTCCCCGTCTTTGTGAAGCCGGCTCGGGCTGGATCCAGCGTTGGGATCACCAAGGTTAAGGACGCCGCGCAGTTGGTCGAAGCTATCGAGCAGGCGCGTCAACACGACCCGAAGATCGTCGTTGAGGCCGGTGTGGCGCAGGCGCGGGAGATTGAGTGTGGCGTTCTCGTCGACGAAAGCGGAACGCCGAGAGCGAGTGTTTGTGCCGAGATCATCGTGCATGGCGATCATGAGTTCTATGACTTCGAAGCTAAGTACCTTGATGATGCAGCAGAACTCGTTGTTCCTGCTTCGCTGACTGAAGCTCAACTTCGGGACGTTCAGGAGTTATCGGTTCGGGCGTTTGAGGCGCTGGGATGTGAAGGCTTGGCACGCTGCGACTTCTTCTTGACCAGTGATGGGAACTGGCTGATCAACGAGGTCAACACGATGCCTGGATTCACGTCGATCTCCATGTATCCGCGGGTATGGGCGCAAAGTGGCCTGGCTTATCCGGCTCTTGTGGACGCATTGGTGCAGGACGCACTACGTCGCGGTACTGGCCTTCGCTAGTTCCTGCTGGCGGCGTGGCTTAGGTGGATTGTGTTTCGCCGCGTTGATGTAACAGGGTTAAGCCGTAGGCAACTGCCCACCGATGTCCGAGCTGGCCGGCCACATCGGCCCGACCAGGTGTGCAGCCTGGTAATGCCCGCACAGCCATACTCAGCAGTTCGGTATCGCCAGCGGGTCCGCCGACCAAGATCGCGTCGCGCGCGGTGTCTACGCCCGCCGTCGCACGTTCGATGTTCCTACTGATCACCGCTCGCTTGAGTTGTTGGCGCAGCATCCGCCATTCACCAGGGGCGAGGTGCCCATTGAACGGGAGCAGTCCGGCTGGGCCCGGCACAACGAGCGCTCCGACAGCATCTGCCGTCACTGGCACATCGACGAACCGTCGAACACCATCCTCGCCGACCAGTACATGTGGTCCCTCGAGTCGGGCACTCGGCTCACGTTTGACCCACTCTGCGGCACCGCGCGGGATGTCAAGAAGGTGCGCCACCGCGGCCGTAAGAAGGTCGCCGGCTCCGGCCACGACGATGCTGTGATCGACGGTCGTTGCCGCGTCGATCGTGCCACCGCCAAGATCGAGTACCAGCGCGTCCGGATTCGCAGCCGGTGTGCTCAGCGCGCCAATCCGTGCCGCAGTCGCTTCACTCGACGCGATAAAAACAGGCAATCCGAGTTCGTCGCCAAGGATGCGCGCTGGCACCTCGATCGGATCGCCGGCCGTATCAGCAAGAGTGGCAAGGGATATCGCTCGCTCGTTGACGCTGCGCGGACGAATAGCACTTGTATCGGCAACTTCGGCGAGATCGACGGCCCAAAGATCGGCGAATGGGTGCCAGGCTGATCCGTCGAAGGTCAGCGAGCCGCCTTTGCGGGCGGGAAGCGGACGGATCGCTACGTCGCGAAGATCGAAATCTGCATCGTCGGTGTGAACGCGAGCCGCGCGAATGGGGGAGGGCGATGGGGTTCGTCGCTCTGCGAAGACCGCAATTGCCGCATCGCGAATTCCACGCAACTGATGAGCAACTGCTTCTGCGTCAGCATGTTCAACTCGGTCGAGCCCGGTCAACGCAGATATACGCACCGGATCGGCGAGATCATGAACGCCCGATGGTGACACCTCGACCGCAATGTGATGCGCACGTAGGGCAGTTTCGACATCGACCTGATCTACGACCGGCAACTGTGTGGAGATTCGATTCGCGACGAGCACCGCTTCGTCTCCCGCTAACACGACCCCAACAACATTGGCGCCAGCTTCGAGCCATTCGTTGATCCGAATTGAGGTGGCTCGATACGAACGTGGATCTTGGGCAACGAGTACGACAGGGCCCGTGGTGTCGATGTCAGCCGAGATGAGTCGCGGATGGCCGATACCAACCCCTGACCCAGCCGGGGTGGTCGTACCGGAGCCGATGATGGCGAGCCGACCGGTGTCTGGCGGCGGTTCGTCAATCACGATGGTCAGTGAATCGACGGGATGCTGTGGTGCGATGACGACGTGGTCGATCGTCAGATCCGCTCGTTTTGCCAAGCGCCGCAACACCAATGCCGCAGCGTGGGCGGAATCTGCTGAACCTTTGATGCCGCGGGTTGGTATGCGATCCCAGACGATCGGGGTTGGTGGCGTCGTGGAGGCGTCGACAATGACGATCTCAGTCGTCGAGTTGCCGACGTCCACACCAGCAATGATCGTCACGTCTGAGTCGACTCTCAGGATTGCTTCGTGATGCCGCGTCGCGTGTAGGCGTCTGCCGCCTCATCGATCAGTGCTGCTGTGCGTGGCGCACCTCGATCACGTAGTGATGCAGACAGAGTTCGTAGCTCTTCGCCGGTGGAACGTCCCGGACGTAACGCCTCGTACATGGCAAGTACTTCGGCATCGGGTATCAGTGTGAGTTCGGCTGCCCGCAAGAGGTTTTCGGCGAGCTGAGGATTTGCGTGCTCACGTGCCACCTGGGCCTGACGTACGAGGGTCTCTGGATGGATGGTGACATCGTCCATCGTCACCTCGCCAAGGCGAATCGAATCCAACGTGACGTCGGCGGTGTCGCGTCCTGATCGGGCCGTGCTCATCGGGTCAACTCCAGATCTTCCGGGCCAAGGTCTGGGCTGAGACAGGTACGTTCGATCGCAACGAGCGAAACCACCTTCGTGTGGAAACGTGCCTCAATTGCCATGTCGGAGTAAGGATTTCGTAATGGCTCCGGAGTTGCACCCTTGGCATGTCGGCCGGCATTGATACCGAGTGCGCGATACAGCTCGGGGGTTACGGTTGGGGCGACGCTGTAGAGCTCGAGATTCGCAAGCGGCGACAGGTCGCGTCGGTGAATCAGTGCAGTTCCCTTTGCCTGCAGCCCGATCCCGATACCGGATCCCGACAAACGCGCCGCCGTCAGCCCGATCATGCCGAGATCGACGGTGTCGTTGATCCGGATAATCCGGCCGCGGCAGCCCTCCTCCTCCAGACCGGCCAATAACTCGTCCAGAACGTCGACGACCGAAAGGCCGGACAGCGTCGTCCAGATGGCTCGGCCGGTAGCTGCCGAGACGCCGATCGTCACCTCGGTCGGATCTGATCCCGCTGCCGATGCGCCGACAACGGTGAAGTGATTCCCGGCCGCAGCGGCCTGTTCGTCGCGGAGGTCACTAACTGACCGCTGCTGACGCACGGCATTAAGTTCGGTGAGCCGCGCACCGGTGATCTCGTAGCCCGTGCCGGGACCGGCGTAATCATTGGGATCTGTGATTAAGGACATGACGTTCATGTCCTCATCGAAGATGGCAGCAGTGTGCAGGTAGTCCCCGTCGACGCGGGCATGCAGCATCGCAAGGAGGCGTTCGGCTTCGGTCGTGTAACCACAAGCATCAAGTGCGGCTACGACATCAACCATCGTGACGCGTGACTGTCGGATGATCCGCGAGGCATCAAGTGGCGTCATGAGATCGGCAGCTGGGATGTCCTTTGAGCCGGCCGCATCAATTGCCTGCTCAACCCAGACATCATCGAAATCGGCCAGGCCAAGGAAGCGGTAGACGTCGCGCACTGCATAGGCCGCGCGACGACGTAAGCGGGCGACCTCTGGTTCGGCTGCACTGCGCAGACCGCCGTCGACAGTCCAGTCACGCTGCATGATCAGGAAGTCATCGATGTCTTCGGAGTTCCACTGGCTAGGGCCGAACATATTGTCGTAACGCTGAATTGATCCGAAGCCTGAACAGACGAAGTCGGTTCCGGCGATGAAGATCGGATGGGTACGCGACGTGCGTCGTACATCCGACTCGCTCATGAGGGCGTCGTTGCCGGTGCATGCCTCGAGATTGCGCATCATCACCATGAGGTTTTCAGCCATCATGCTGCGCGCGCCGCCGGGAACAGATCCCGAGACCGATGCGGCGTCGATGCCACCGTTCTGAACCCCCTGTGTGCCAAGGGCCCTGGCGAGAGCCACACAGCGCGCTTCTAAGTAGAAAATGGATCGATTTTCCGCAGCTCCCATGAGTGCCTCGGAGCCGCCACCTGAGGTGACGCGCATCTTCATGCCGCGGCTTGCATAAGCGGAGGTCAGCAGGGCCTTCGACCACGGGGTGTCGTCGCCATCAATGAAAATCTGCTCGGTGCCGTAGATCGAGACAGTCTCTGCGTAAGAGACGAGCCCAGCCATTCCCAACTCGAGTTCGAGCGCTTCCTCAACGGAACACTGCACCAGCACCCCGACAGCACCGACTGCCGCGCCAATAGAGACGGCCACCGCGTTGCTCGGAGCATCACCGAGAACGGGCACGGTGGTTTCGATTTCGCGGAATCCAAAGGCTGCCGCTGTTGCCGCATCGGCGGCAAGTAGGAGCGGATCGTCCGACCTGTTTGTGACGTGCGCCTGATTGCTCGGTGTCTTACGGGCGCGCATCTTCGTCATGGCGATCACGAGTTCAGCTGCTCGAAGCTGTGACAGGACACGCGCAAGTTTCGCCGGGGTTGCCCCCGCGGCAAGTCGAATGATCTCGGCTCGTGGAACATTGATGTCGACGATGCGTCGCGCGAACTCAACATCAGCAAGCGACATCGCTTCGGGCGCAACGCTGAGATCTAGTCCGTGGCGGGCGATGAACTCGTCGATCAGGTCGAAGTCATCGGCAGTTCGTCCGTCCATTTCCACGACGTTGCCGTCCGCGTCAAGGACAAGTGATGGTTCGGGGTCGGCGGCTGCATTAAAGGCGATGAGTCCAAGCGATTGATCTTCGACTGCGAAACCGTCGAGGTTCACGCGCTGTGCATCCATAAATCTGAACCGGCCAATGGGCTGCGTATCCGTCATTGTGACGTTCGCTCCTTTGTGGTGCTCATAGGTCAACGGTAATGCCCAGCATGACTGCGGGGTGCGTTACGTGGAGACCACGCAACGCACCCCGCAGATCGTATAGATCAGTTAGTCAGCCGTTCTTAGACGCGCTCGTGAGCTTCCTCGAGCACGGTGCGCCCGATTTCTGCGTACACGTCCGGCTGGCTGTTCTTGATCCACAGTGCGAACAACAGACCGGCCACGAAGGTGGCGACCGTGATCCACGGAATCGCGACGAAGAATGCCGAACCAGCAGCGCCACCACCGGCGAAGGTGATGTTGCTCAGGAGCAGGTAAACGACATACATCATGCCGAGGAACCCGAGTGCGGGCGCGATCAGCGTGGAGAAGATATTGCCGGTGTGCACCTTCTTGACCCAGAAGTACCAGATCACCGCCACCGAACAAATCGCCATGACCAGCAGGATGGCGAGAGTTCCGAGAAGGGCCAAGAGGCCGTACTCGAAGATGTAGCCACCCTGAAGTACATCGCTACCGTTCGGCGTCAGGAAGTAGAAGCCGATCGTTAGCAGGATGGTGATGATCGTCTGAACGATGGATGAGATGTGCGGTGAGCCGTGGGTCGCGTGGGTGGTTCCGAGGTTGCTGCGAAGAGCCGGCACCTCGCGGCCGATTGCGTAAAGGTAACGCGATGCGGCGTTGTGGAAGGCCAGCGCACAGGCGAACGAGCCTGAAACGATCAGGACCAAGTAGACGGTTCGGACCCACTCGCCACCGAGGTTCGCGACAGCAAGATCGGTGAACATGGTGATGGCGTTTGTGTACGACTTGGTGATGGCCTGGTTTGCACCGTTACCAGCGATAACCATCCATGACACGAATGAGTAGAAGAGTCCGAGGGAGATAACGGCGAAGAGCGTTGCCTGAGGCACGATCTTGCGCGGGTTGCGCGACTCTTCGCCGTAAACGGCAGTGGTCTCGAATCCGATCCATGACCAGAAGGCAAAGAACACGCCGAGTGCGGCGGCACCAGCGGCGATAGGCGCAGCCGGGTCACCAACCATGACAGCCGGGTTGAGTCCGCCGCCTTCAGGCAAGTTTTTGAAGGCGTTGAGTGGATTGACGATGTCTGACATCAGCCCATCCGGGCCGCCGCCCTTGAACAGCACCGAGAATGCGAGTGCAGCCAGGAGTACAACCTCACAGATAAGGAAGAAGCCGAGGAGTTTGGCCGCGATCGAGATATCGA
>JBAXUN010000041.1:0-18461 GCA_037129655.1 Actinomycetes bacterium | reverse complement strand
GACGTCTTCACGATCACTGGTCGTGGAACCGTTGTCACCGGTCGTATCGAGCGCGGTATCGTCAAGGTCAACGAAGAAATCGAGATTGTTGGCATCCGTCCAGGTACCACCAAGACCACCGTCACCGGTGTCGAGATGTTCCGCAAGCTCCTCGATGAGGGCCAGGCTGGCGAGAACGTGGGTCTGCTTCTTCGTGGAACCAAGCGTGACGATGTCGAGCGTGGACAGGTCCTGTGCAAGCCGGGCTCAGTTACCCCGCACACCGAGTTCGACGCTAATGTCTACATCTTGTCCAAGGACGAGGGTGGCCGCCACACGCCGTTCTTCGACAACTACCGCCCGCAGTTCTACTTCCGTACCACGGACGTGACCGGCGTCGTGACGTTGCCAGAGGGCACCGAGATGGTCATGCCAGGCGACAACACTGAGATGAAGGTCGACCTCATCCAGCCAATCGCGATGGAAGAGGGCCTGCGTTTCGCGATCCGCGAAGGTGGCCGCACCGTTGGTGCCGGTCGCGTCGTAAAGATCCTTAAGTAATACAACCGGTTGTCGGTTTCCGACACCAGCACGATCCTGGGTGCTCGTGGTCGGGTGGCGTAACTGCCACCCGACCACGAAACCCACCACCGGTGCTCACTGCACCAGTTTCAGCGGCACACGAACGAGAAGGACATCAGCCACCATGGCGGGACAGAAGATCCGCATCAGGCTCAAGGCCTACGACCATGAGATCATCGACTCATCGGCACGCAAGATTGTCGAGACGGTGATTCGCACTGGCGCGCAGGTTGCAGGCCCCGTGCCGCTGCCGACCGAAAAGAACGTGTACTGCGTTATCCGCTCGCCGCACAAGTACAAGGACAGCCGCGAGCACTTCGAGATGCGGACGCACAAGCGTCTCATCGACATCCTCGACCCCACGCCCAAGACGGTTGATTCGCTGATGCGTCTCGACCTCCCGGCTGGTGTCGATATCGAGATCAAGCTCTGAGGACAGTAGCCACCATGAGCACCAATTTCACGGGACTTCTGGGCGAAAAGCTCGGCATGACTCAGGTATGGGACGAGAACAACAAGGTTGTCCCTGTCACTGTTGTCAAGGCTGGGCCTTGTGTCGTAACCCAGGTCAAGACCCCAGAATCAGACGGATACAGCTCCGTACAGATTGCCTTCGGCGCAATCGACCCGCGTAAGGTCAACAAGCCTGCGTCGGGTCACTTCGCCAAGGCCGGTGTGACACCACGTCGTCACCTCGTCGAACTGCGTACGCCGGCAGCCACCGAGTTCACTCTCGGTCAGGAAATTGCCGTCGACCACTTCGAGGCGGGTCAGACGATCGATGTCGTCGGTACCACCAAGGGCAAGGGTTTCGCGGGAACGATGAAGCGTCACGGCTTCCACGGCGTGGGTGCATCACACGGTGCGCACCGCAACCACCGCAAGCCTGGCTCGATCGGTGCCTGTGCAACGCCAGGCCGCGTCTTCAAGGGCGTCCGGATGGCTGGTCACATGGGTCACGTACGTAAGACCGTTCAGAACCTCACGATCCACTCGATCGATGTGGAAAACGGTCTCATCCTCATCAAGGGTGCGATTCCCGGTCCCAAGGGCTACATCGTTCTCGTTCGTACGTCCGCGAAGGGAGCTTGAGCATGACTGCATCTGCAGAGACTGCTGAGGTCACCTCGGTAGACGTGCGCACACCAGCGGGCAAGGTAAGCGGTTCAGTTGAACTCCCGAGCAACGTGTTCGGTGTTCAGGTCAACATTCCGCTGATCCACCAGGTTGTTGTAGCGCAACTTGCGGCCGCCCGTCAGGGGACGCACAAGACCAAGGACCGCGGTGAAGTTCGCGGTGGCGGTAGGAAGCCTTACAAGCAGAAGGGCACCGGCCGCGCCCGTCAGGGTTCGATCCGCGCACCTCAGTTCACCGGTGGTGGAACGGTCCATGGACCAGAGCCACGCGATTACAGCCAGCGCACCCCCAAGAAGATGAAGGCGGCCGCACTTCGTGGCGCCCTGTCCGATCGCGCACGTAACGGCCGCGTTCACGTTGTCACGTCGTTTGTTGATGGCGATACCCCATCGACGAAGTCGGCACTTGCTGCGATTCTCGCGGTGAGTGAGCGTCGCAATCTGCTCGCTGTTGTTGACCGTGATGATGCGGTGTCGTGGATGTCGCTTCGTAACGTTCCTTCAGTCCACCTGATCGCACCTGATCAGTTGAACACCTACGACGTTCTCGTCAGTGACGACGTCATCTTCACGGCCGAGGCCCTCGGGACATTCCTTGCAGGTCCGGCAGCCGGTAAGAGTGCCAAGGCCGTTGCGTCGGAGTCCGAAGCACGTGAGGAAGCAGCAGAATGAAAATTGCAGACCCACGCGACATCCTGCTCGCGCCAGTGATCTCTGAGAAGAGCTACGGCCTTCTCGATGAGAACAAGTACACGTTCATCGTGGCACCTGACGCGAACAAGACGCAGATCAAGATTGCTGTTGAGCAGGTGTTTGGAGTACGCGTCATCGGCGTGAACACCAACAACCGTCAGGGCAAGCGTCTACGCACCCGCACTGGTTTCGGCAAGCGTGCCGACACCAAGCGCGCAATCGTCAGCCTTGCTGACGGCGACCGTATTGACATCTTCGGAGGCCCGGTCTCCTGACCGGCGCACTCCTAACGCAACCGACGAGGAAGAGAAACCCCATGGGTATCCGTAAGTACAAGCCGACAACACCGGGCCGTCGTGGCTCGAGCGTTGCCGACTTCGTCGAGATCACGCGTTCGGAGCCGGAGAAGTCGCTCGTTCGCCCCTTGCCAAACAAGGGCGGACGCAACAACTCCGGTCGTATCACTACCCGTCACCAGGGTGGTGGTCACAAGCGTGCGTACCGAATCATTGATTTCCGTCGTGCTGATAAGGACGGCGTGCCCGCGAAGGTCGCTCACATCGAGTACGACCCCAACCGCACCGCACGCATCGCCCTTCTGCACTACGCCGATGGTGAGAAGCGCTACATCGTGGCGCCGAACAAGTTGTCTCAGGGCGACAACATCGAAACCGGTCCGTCGGCCGATATCAAGCCAGGTAACAACCTGCCGCTGCGTAACATCCCGGTCGGTACTGTCATCCACGCAGTTGAACTGCGTCCAGGTGGCGGCGCCAAGATGGGCCGCTCGGCAGGTACAAGTATTCAGCTTGTTGCCAAGGATGGACCGTACGCCCAGCTTCGTCTCCCGTCCGGTGAAATCCGCAACGTCGATGTGCGCTGCCGCGCAACGATCGGCGAGGTCGGAAACGCCGAGCAGAGCAACATCAACTGGGGTAAGGCCGGCCGTATGCGTTGGAAGGGCAAGCGCCCGACCGTCCGCGGTGTCGCCATGAACCCGGTCGACCACCCGCACGGTGGTGGTGAGGGTAAGACCTCCGGTGGTCGCCACCCGGTCAACCCGAACGGTAAGGCCGAAGGCCGCACCCGCAAGGCTAACAAGGCCAGTGACAAGTTCATCGTCCGTCGTCGCAAGTCCGGCAAGAAGCGTTAAGGGAGCCTGAGATATGCCACGCAGTTTGAAGAAGGGCCCCTTCATCGACCTTCACCTTTCCAAGAAGGTCGATGATCAAAACGAAAAGGGCACCAAGAATGTCATTAAGACATGGTCCCGCCGTTCAATGATCAGCCCGGACATGCTCGGCCACACGATTGCGGTGCACGACGGCCGCAAGCACATCCCGGTGTTCGTCACCGAGAACATGATCGGTCACAAACTCGGCGAGTTCGCTCCAACGCGAACCTTCCGTGGCCACGTGAAGGACGACCGCAAAGCCAAGCGACGCTAACTCGACTCGCGGCCATCGGCCATGTGACGAAAAGCGTTACCCAAGATGTACGACGAACAACACATCCGTAAGTACTTTCGACCAGCAAGGGGACAGCGATGGAAGCCAGGGCTCAGGCGCGCTACGTGCGTGTCACGCCCATGAAGGCGCGCCGCGTGATCGATTTGATCCGTGGACTGCCAGCAGCCGAAGCGCAGGCAATTCTGCACTTCGCACCGCAGGCAGCAAGCGAGCCGGTGGGAAAGGTGCTTGATAGCGCCATCGCAAACGCGACGAACAACCTCAATCTCGACCCAACGACGCTCGTAGTCCGCGAGGCCTACGTCGACGAGGGTCCGACGATGAAGCGGTTCCGTCCGCGCGCCCAGGGTCGGGCGTACCGCATCCGTAAGCGCACTAGTCACATCACCGTCGTCGTCGAATCGGTTGAAGCCGGCTCGTCGCGGAAGAAGGGGTGACCCGGCCGTGGGCCAAAAAATCAATCCGTATGGCTTCCGCCTAGGTATCACCACCGACTACAAGTCGAAGTGGTTCGCCGATTCGTCAAAGCCGGGTCAGCGCTACCGCGACTACGTCGATGAGGACGTTAAAATCCGTCGCCTCATGACAAAGGGTATGGAGCGCGCAGGTATCTCGAAGGTTGAGATCGAGCGCACCCGTGACCGTGTTCGCGTCGACATTCACACCGCCCGTCCGGGTATCGTGATTGGCCGACGTGGCGCTGAGGCAGACCGCATCCGTGGCGACCTTGAAAAGCTAACCGGCAAGCAGGTGCAGCTGAACATTCTCGAGGTTAAGAACCCCGAGATCGATGCTCAGCTCGTCGCGCAGGGTGTTGCCGAGCAGCTCTCGAGCCGTGTTTCGTTCCGTCGCGCGATGCGTAAATCAATGCAGTCCGCACTCAAGAGCGGCGCCAAGGGTATTCGTATCCAGGTGTCTGGTCGCTTGGGTGGTGCAGAAATGTCGCGTACCGAGTTCTACCGTGAGGGTCGTGTGCCATTGCATACCCTTCGCGCGAACATCGACTACGGCTTCTACGAGGCCCGCACAACCTTCGGCCGTATCGGCGTGAAGGTGTGGATCTACAAGGGTGAAGTAAGCCAGTCCCGCACTGAGCGCGAAGCAGTTATCGCTGCTGAGCGTTTGGGTCAAGCCCGTCGACCAGAGCGTCCGGCCCGTCCGGGTGCGCGTCGTCAGGGCACAGAGAATACCGCCGTTGAGAGTGCACCGGTTGAAGCAGATGTTGAAGCTGTCGCAGTCGAGGCTGTCGCAGCGGCGACCGAAACCACTGGTTCGGAGGCCTAAGTCATGCTTATTCCTCGTCGCGTAAAGCACCGCAAGCAGCACCACCCGGGTCGCTCGGGTGCCGCCAAGGGTGGCACCGAAGTGACATGGGGCGAGTGGGGTTTGCAGGCGCTTGAGCCCGCATATGTCACCAACCGACAGATTGAGTCGGCACGTATTGCCATCACTCGTCACATCCGTCGTGGCGGCAAGGTGTGGATCACCATCTACCCAGACCGTCCGCTGACCAAGAAGCCTGCCGAAACCCGCATGGGTTCTGGTAAGGGTTCACCGGAGTGGTGGGTGGCTAACGTCAAGCCGGGTCGTGTGATGTTCGAACTCACCTTCCCGAACGAGGCTGTTGCACGTGAGGCGCTCCTTCGCGCATCACACAAACTTCCGATGAAGTGCCGGATCATCCGGCGCGAGGCAGGGGTGAACTAATGGCTACTGGTACCAGCCCCGCTGAATTGCGCGGCTTTAATGACGAGGAACTCGTCATTAAGTTGCGTGAAGCCAAGGCCGAACTGTTCAACCTGCGTTTTCAGGCAGCGACCGGACAGTTGGAGAGCCACGGCCGACTTCGTGCAGTACGCACGGACATCGCCCGTATCTACACGATCATGCGCGAGCGCGAGCTCGGCATCACACCAGTCGGTGCGGCATGAGTGACTCGAACGAGAAGGACATGACCGAAACCACTTTGGACCGCGGGGACCGTAAGGTTCGCGAGGGTTACGTCGTCAGCGACAAGATGAACAAGACCGTCGTTGTTGCTGTAGAAGACCGTTTCAAGCACCCGCTTTACGGCAAGGTCGTGCGTCGTACGAGCAAGCTTCACGCCCACGACGAGCAGAACTCTGCTGGTGTTGGCGACAAGGTGCTGCTGATGGAGACCCGACCGCTTTCTGCCACCAAGCGCTGGCGCGTGGTGGAGATCCTCGAGCGTGCCAAGTAAGACTTCGAGTTTTGGTGGCTGAGTACGTTGCCACCTACACTCATCAGGTTCGACATAGTTGTTTCGGCTTCTACGTCGCACCACCGACCGATTAAGTTCCGCCAGGCTCGTACGCCGAGAACCGGCGCGACAACAGGAGATATGAAGTGATCCAGCAGGAGTCGCGACTGCGAGTCGCCGACAACACCGGTGCCAAGGAAATCTTGTGCATCCGCGTTCTCGGCGGTTCCGGTCGACGCTACGCGGGCATCGGTGATGTCATCGTCGCCACAGTCAAAGACGCAATCCCGGGCGGAAACGTCAAGAAGGGTGACGTCGTGAAGGCAGTCATCGTCCGGACGAAGAAGGAGCGCCGTCGTGCCGACGGCTCCTACATTCGTTTCGACGAGAACGCCGCTGTCATCCTCAAGGCGGATGGCGAGCCACGCGGCACCCGTATCTTCGGCCCGGTTGGACGTGAACTTCGCGAGAAGCGTTTCATGAAGATCATCTCGCTCGCCCCGGAGGTGTTGTAGGTATGAAAATCTTGGCGATCAAGAAGGGTGACCTCGTTCAGGTCATCACCGGTAAGGACAAGGGCGTTAAGGGCAAAGTGATTGCCGTAATCCCCGAGGCCGAGAAGGTTCTGGTCGAAGGCGTCAACCGGATCAAGAAGCACACCAAGGTCGGCACCTCGAATCGTGGCGCAAAGACCGGCGGCATTGTTACGCAGGAAGCCCCCGTGCATGTGTCCAACGTGATGCTCGTTGATCCGTCAGATGACCGCCCCACTCGGGTTGGTTACCGTCGGGAAACGGTCACAAAGACCCGTGCAGATGGCACCACGTACGAGAGCTCCCGCAGCGTGCGCGTTTCTAAGCGCACTGGTAAGGACATCTGATGACAACCACCAGCACTGAAAAGATGCAGCCACGCCTCAAGACCCGCTATCGCGAGGAAATCGTTCCCGCTCTGCGCGAGGAATTCAATTTCGCCAACGTCATGATGGTTCCAGGGCTCACCAAGATAGTGGTGAACATGGGTGTCGGCGAGGCAGCTCGCGATTCGAAGCTTATCGAAGGCGCGATCCGCGATCTCGCTGCTATCACCGGCCAGAAGCCGCAGGTCACCAAGGCGCGTAAGTCCATCGCACAGTTCAAGCTGCGTGAAGGAATGCCGATCGGTTGTCACGTGACTCTTCGTGGTGATCGCATGTGGGAGTTCCTCGATCGCCTGCTCTCGGTTGCGCTTCCTCGTATCCGTGACTTCCGCGGATTGAGCGGTAAGCAGTTCGATGGCAACGGCAACTACACCTTCGGTCTCAACGAGCAGTCCATGTTCCATGAAATCGACGTCGATGCCATCGACCGAGTACGTGGAATGGACATTACGCTCGTCACCACCGCCGCAAACGATGACGAGGGCCGCGCGCTGCTCAAGCAGCTCGGCTTCCCGTTCAAGGAGAACTGACCGTGGCTAAGACCTCACTGATTAACAAGGCGAATAAAAAGCCAAAGTTTGGCGTCCGTGGATACACACGGTGCAACCGTTGCGGTCGTCCGCACTCGGTTTACCGCAAGTTCGGCCTATGTCGGATTTGCTTCCGCGAGATGGCCCACGCCGGCGAATTGCCCGGCATCACCAAGAGCAGCTGGTAAGACCCGACGACACCGAAGGTCCACGACGAAGTCCGTTGTGGATACCACGGTGAGAGAGGCCATTAGGCCATGACAATGACCGACCCGATCGCAGACATGCTTACTCGTCTGCGTAACGCCAACTCGGCGTACCACGACACAGTCGTGATGCCCCACTCGAAGATCAAGGCAGGAATTGCTGAGATCCTCAAGCAAGAGGGATACATCGCGAGCTGGAAGGTGGAAGACGCTGAGGTTGGCAAAAGCCTTCGCATCGACCTGAAGTTCGGCCCAACCCGGGAGCGCTCCATTGCTGGGGTACGCCGCGTTTCCAAGCCAGGTCTGCGCGTGTACGCAAAGAGCACTTCACTTCCCAAGGTTCTCGGTGGCCTCGGTGTGGCGATTATTTCGACCTCATCTGGCTTGCTGACGGATCGTCAGGCTGCAAAGAAGGGCGTGGGTGGGGAAGTCCTCGCCTACGTCTGGTAGGGGGTCGAAACCATGTCACGTATTGGACGCCTTCCTATCACCGTGCCATCTGGCGTAACGGTTGACATCGACGGATCTACAGTTACGGTCAAGGGCCCCAAGGGTCAGTTGAACCACAACGTTGCAGCGCCGATCGTTGTCGCCAAGGCCGAAGACGGTACCCTTGAAGTCACTCGACCGAATGACGAGCGTATGTCTCGTTCACTTCACGGTCTGACCCGCACCTTGGTGTCAAACATGGTCGTTGGCGTCACGGACGGATATCGCAAGGACTTGGAGATCAGCGGTACTGGTTATCGTGTTGTAGCCAAGGGCAGCGACCTAGAGTTTGCTCTCGGTTACAGCCACCCCGTCTTCATCGAGGCACCGCAGGGAATCACCTTCGCAGTGGAGACCCCAACCAAGTTCTCGGTTTCCGGGATCGACAAGCAGCAGGTCGGCGAGGTTGCCGCCAAGCTCCGTAAGTTGCGCAAGCCTGACCCTTACAAGGGCAAGGGTGTGCGTTACGCGGGCGAGGTCATACGCCGCAAGGCCGGAAAGGCAGGCAAGTAGCCATGTCTGTTGTTACCAAGCTCGGCTCGGGCAACAAGAAGGCGGTTGCGCGCAAGCGTCGCCACACCCGAGTCCGCAAGAAGATCACCGGTACCGCGGTTCGTCCGCGCCTGGTGGTATCTCGTTCTGCACGGCACCTTTTCGTGCAGGTTGTCGACGACAACGTGGGCAAGACCCTCGCGTCGGCATCGACGATGGAAGCAGATCTGCGCGGCCTAGATGGCGATAAGAGTGCCAAGGCAAAGCGGGTTGGCGAATTGGTTGCCGAGCGGGCGAAGTCCGCAGGCATCGACACGGTTGTTTTTGATCGTGGCGGAAACAAGTATCACGGTCGCGTAGCGGCCCTAGCCGATGGCGCCCGCGAGGGCGGCCTCGCGTTCTGACGAGACGGGAAGAGGGTTAGTCATGGGTGCAGCCCAGCGCCGCGAAGGCGGTGCCGGCAGCAACGAGCGGGGCGGTCGCGATCGACGCGATAGCAAGGCCCCGGTTGCGGAGAAGTCCGCATTCCTCGAGCGCGTTGTCACGATCAACCGCGTATCCAAGGTCGTCAAGGGTGGTCGACGCTTCAGCTTCACCGCACTTGTCGTCGTCGGAGACGGTGACGGTACGGTCGGCGTCGGTTACGGAAAGGCCAAGGAAGTTCCGGCGGCGATCGCCAAGGGTGTCGAGGAGGCCAAGAAGAACTTCTTCAAGGTCCCGCGCATTCAGGGCACGATTCCGCACCCAATCACGGGTTCGGCCTCGGCCGGAATGGTCATGCTTCGTCCGGCCTCACCCGGTACCGGTGTGATCGCCGGTGGACCGGTGCGCGCCGTTCTTGAGTGCGCAGGAATTCACGATGTGCTGAGCAAGTCGCTTGGTTCAGACAATGCAATCAACGTGGTTCACGCCACCGTTGCAGCGTTGAAGGGACTTGAGCGTCCAGAGCAGGTTGCGGCTCGCCGTGGCTTGCCGCTGGAAGATGTGGCTCCGGCTGCTTTGCTGCGCGCACGTGCTGCAGGGGCAGGTGCGTGATGGCTCGCCTCAAGGTCACTCAGATCCGTTCGGAAATCGGCGGGAAGCAGAACCAGCGCGATACCCTTCGCTCACTGGGTCTCAAGCACATTGGTGATACGTCCGTGAAGGAAGATCGCCCGGAGATTCGCGGAATGGTCAACACCGTTGCGCACCTGATTGTCGTCGAGGAGGTCGACTAATATGACGCTCAAGGTTCACCACCTACGTCCGGCCCCCGGAGCTAAGACTGCCAAGACCCGCGTTGGTCGTGGTGAGGGAAGCAAGGGTAAGACCGCAGGCCGTGGTACCAAGGGAACGAAGGCTCGTTACCAGGTGCCGCTCGGCTTCGAGGGCGGGCAGATGCCTTTGCATATGCGTCTGCCTAAGCTCAAGGGCTTCACAAACCACTTCCGCGTTGAGTACCAAGTAGTCAATGTTGCGCAGTTGTCGGCACTGTTCCCAGAGGGTGGCGCGATCGGCGTTGACGAACTCGTCGCTGCTGGCGCTGTTCGCAAGAACGAACTCGTGAAGGTCCTCGGCAACGGTGATCTGAACGTTGCACTTCAAATCTCTGCACATAAGTTTTCGGACACTGCGCGGACCAAGATAACCGCTGCCGGTGGTTCGGTTACCGAATTAGCCTAGTTGCAGGTCATACGGGTCAGTTCACGTAACTCACCTCATGGTCATGCTAAGCATTCGAAAGGCGTCCCTCTACGTCGATTGAGCGACGTAGAGGGACGCCTTTCGTGTACGGACTGTTAGGCTCATCCCACACGACTCCGAACCTCGGATCGTGCTCACGGCTTGACCGTGTAGATCTCGTCACACGGCGCGTTAGCGCCACCAGGAGGGGCTCTCGTGCTTTCCGCGTTCGCGTCGGCGTTCCGTACGCCGGACCTGCGCAACAAGTTGCTTTTCACTCTCGGCATCGTTGCTATTTTCCGTCTGGGTTCGGTCGTTCCGACTCCCGGCGTTGATTACAAAGCGATTCGCGGATGTATTGCCCTTGTTCAGGATCAGTCGATTTACGGGCTGATCAACCTCTTCAGTGGTGGCGCACTTCTGCAACTGTCGGTTTTCGCCCTCGGGATCATGCCGTACATCACTGCATCGATCATCATTCAATTGCTCACGGTGGTTATCCCACGTCTTGAGTCGTTGCGTGAAGAGGGCCAGTCTGGTCAGGCTCGCCTGACGCAGTACACCCGCTACTTGACGATCTCCCTTGCCGTGCTTCAGAGCACCGGCATCGTCGCGTTGGCCAGAGTCCCCGGGCGCCTGTTCCAAGGCTGTCCGTCACAGATCATTCCTAACCAGAACATCGTCACGATCATCACCATGATCATGGTGATGACGGCGGGTACTGGCGTGATCATGTGGCTTGGTGAACTCATCACTGATCGCGGTGTTGGCAACGGTATGTCGCTGCTTATCTTCACGTCGATCATCGCCACGTTCCCCGGCCAGCTGTGGCAGATCGGGACCATCAACGGCCCGTTCACCCTGCTGCTGGTCTTGTTAGTCGGTTTCGCGATTATTGCTGCCGTCGTCTACGTCGAACAGGCGCAGCGTCGCATCCCGGTTCAGTACGCAAAGCGCATGGTTGGGCGACGTATGTACGGCGGCACGTCGACGTACATACCGTTGAAGGTCAACATGGCTGGTGTTATCCCCGTCATCTTCGCCTCCTCGCTGCTGTACCTTCCGACTCTGTTTGTTCAGCTTTCCGGTAGCACCAATGGGTTCGCTCAGTGGGTTCAGCAGAACTTGACTCGTGGCACCGAGCCTCTCTACATGCTCGTCTACTTCTTGCTCATCGTGTTCTTCACATACTTCTACGTGGCCATCACCTTCAATCCAGTTGAGGTTGCGGACAACATGAAGCAGTACGGCGGCTTCATTCCGGGTATTCGTGCCGGCAAGCCCACGGCCGAGTATTTGGATTACGTGCTCACCCGGATCACCCTTCCAGGTGCGCTGTACCTTGCCTTTGTGGCGATTATTCCGTTCATCGCGTTTGCCTCGCTCGGAGTTGGTCAGCGCTTCCTGTTCGGTGGCACCTCGCTGCTGATCATGGTCGGCGTAGGTCTCGATACGGTAAAGCAAATCGAATCCCAGTTGCAGCAACGTAACTATGAGGGTTTCCTTCGTTAATGCGTATTTTGCTCATGGGCCCGCCAGGTGCGGGCAAAGGGACTCAGGCCGTCGTTCTCGCTGAGCGTCTTGGTGTGCCGCATATCTCGACGGGTGACATCTTCCGTGCGAATGTTTCCGGGGGAACCCCACTTGGTCTTGAGGCGAAGCGGTTCATGGACGCTGGCGAGTACGTCCCTGACTCGGTGACCAATGACATGGTTCGCGATCGCCTGGGTCAAGACGATGCCCGAAATGGGTTCCTGCTTGATGGCTATCCGCGCACGTTGGCTCAGGTCGACGAACTTGATCAGATGCTTGCCGCCAACGGTTCGAGCCTCGATCGCGTCGTGGAGTTAACGGCCGATCTCGATGAGGTGGTTGGTCGTCTGCTCAATCGTGCGCAGGAGCAGGGCCGGGCCGATGACACCGAAGATGTCATCCGTCGTCGGCTTGAGATCTACACCGAGCAAACTGCTCCGCTTACTGCTGTTTACAGCCAGAGAGGCGTGCTTTCCCAGATCGACGGCATGGGTGCTGTGAACGATGTAACTCATCGAATCCTTGACGAGCTCGGTATCTAAATCGTGTTTCGTCGCAAGGATCGAATCGAGATCAAGACACCTGCGCAGATCGACATTATGCGAGCAGCGGGTTTAGTCGTGGGTCATACCCTTGAGGCACTGCGTCAGGCGGTAGCGCCAGGTGTGACCACCAGGCAATTAGATGTGATCGCGCGTGATTCGCTGGCAACACATGGAGCGACATCGTCGTTTCTTGGCTACTACGGTTACCCGGCAGTGATCTGTGCGTCCGTTAACGACGAGATCGTTCACGGCATCCCCGGAAATCGCGTTCTTAATGACGGCGATCAGATCTCAATCGACTTCGGCGCGATTATTGACGGCTGGAATGGTGACGCTGCCATCACCGTCCCGGTGGGCGCAGTAACTCCGGAATTTGAAGAGCTGTCACGGGTAACACAGGCGTCTATGTGGGCTGGATTGGCATCGGCTCTCGTCGGTGGAGTTCTCAACGATATTGGCACCGCAGTAGAGACCACGATTAGGTCCGCACCGGCAGGTGCCTCGTACGGCATTGTTCAGGAGTACGTCGGACATGGGATCGGTTCCAAAATGCACATGGAGCCGAACGTCCCGAACTACGCAGTCAAAGGCAAGACGCCCACTCTGATCGAGGGGATGGCCTTGGCCATCGAACCCATGGTCTGCGCAGGGTCCGCGGCGAACCGCACCCTTGATGACGAGTGGACAGTTGTCACGGTCGACGGCAGCCGTGCCTGTCACTGGGAGCACACAGTGGCCCTCACGACGGCCGGTCCGTGGGTGCTGACTGCCCTAGACGGGGGCGCCGAGCGGTTTGCCGCCCTTGGGGTGCCTAGCCCGGCCAGCTCACGTCAGTAGCGACACGCAGGCGTACCCCGTCTGACCTGCGGCTTTACAGTACGAGCGGCCGTAACCTTGACGAGCGTCGGATCTGGATTAACACCCCGCGGCACTTCTAGCCTAAGATAACGCGTGGCTCATCGAGCCATGGCCCATCATGTCTTTTGTCGGGTACTTCGGTACCCGGGATCGTCATGCGGCCTAACTCGGTAGTCAGACCAACGAAACGGATGAAAAGCGAGTACATGCCCAAAAAAGACGGTGCCATCGAGTTAGAGGGCACGATCACCGAGTCCCTCCCGAACGCCATGTTCCGGGTGGAATTGGATAACGGGCACAAAGTACTGGCTCACATCAGCGGGAAAATGCGGATGCATTACATCCGTATCCTTCCTGATGACCGGGTTGTTGTGGAGCTTTCGCCCTACGACCTCACCCGCGGCCGGATCGTTTACCGCTACAAGTAAGTCCTCGGCTAGCAACTCACACGAGTTGAAAGTCTCCAACTACGCACGGGCGTTCGCGCCTGGCACGACCCCGTGGAGAGAACGATGAAGGTTAATCCAAGCGTTAAGGCCATCTGCGACAAGTGCAAGGTGATTCGTCGTCACGGACGCGTCATGGTCATTTGTGAGAATCCTCGCCACAAGCAACGGCAGGGCTAGTCGTTGCGACATCATCTGATGTCGCAATCGCAGCAGTTGTGATCAAGCGATCACAACACAGATAGAGCGGATACCCGACCCCCGCGCAGCACACGTGCCGCGTGCGGGACGCCACCCCCGGCCCGGAGGCCGGGGACCCACCTGGGTGGTGGGACCGGTAGCGCTCTTGGAAACCTCCGGACGAATGAAAGAGAGAACCACCCGATGGCACGTCTTATCGGTGTCGATCTCCCGCGTGATAAGCGCGTAGAGATCGCACTTACCTACATTTTTGGTGTTGGCCGCACGCGCGCCGCCCAGACGCTGGAAGCAACCGGTATTAATCCGGACACCCGCGTCAAAGACCTCACGGATGAAGAGCTGATCAAGCTCCGCGAATTCCTTGAGGGCAATTACAAGACCGAAGGTGACCTCCGCCGTGAGGTTGCCGCTGACATCCGTCGCAAGGTCGAGATTGGCTGCTACCAGGGTATTCGCCACCGTCGTGGTCTCCCGGTCCATGGCCAGCGCACGCATACCAATGCGCGCACCCGCAAGGGACCAAAGAAGACCGTGGCCGGAAAGAAGAAGACCAAGTAGTAGTCCGACGGTCCTGCTGGCACCCGCTAGCGACCGAAGGACCGATCACCTCAACCTAGAACGGATTGGTTTATGCCTCCCAAGAGCCGTACGGCTGCTGGCGCGAAGAAGGTGCGCCGCAAGGAGAAGAAGAACGTGGCTCACGGCCACGCGCACATCAAGAGCACGTTCAACAACACAATCGTCTCGATCACGGACCCAAGTGGTGCAGTGATCGCATGGGCGTCCTCAGGTCAGGTCGGCTTCAAGGGATCTCGTAAGAGCACCCCGTTCGCCGCCCAGCTCGCTGCCGAGGCTGCCGCACGTCGTGCCATGGAGCACGGCATGAAGAAGGTCGACGTCTTCGTCAAGGGTCCCGGTTCAGGCCGTGAGACTGCGATCCGTTCGCTTCAGGCGGCCGGACTTGAGGTCGGCACGATTCAGGATGTAACCCCGAGCCCGCACAACGGCTGCCGCCCACCCAAGCGCCGTCGCGTCTGACCTGAGAGAGAGTTACCCACATCATGGCCCGTTATACCGGGGCAGACTGTAAGCGCTGCCGTCGTGAGAAGACCAAGCTTTTCCTTAAGGGTTCCAAGTGCGATTCACCTCGCTGCCCGCTTGAGAGCCGCCCGTACCCTCCCGGCCAGCACGGTCGCGCGCGTACCAAGGAAAGCGAATACCTGTTGCAGAAGCGCGAGAAGCAGAAGTGCGCGCGCATCTACGGTGTGCTCGAGAAGCAGTTCCGTGGTTACTACGAAGAGGCCCAGCGCAAGCAGGGCAAGACTGGTGAGAACCTTCTTCGTATCCTCGAGACTCGTCTCGACAATGTCGTTTACCGTGCCGGCTTTGCAAAGAGCCGTGACATGGCCCGCCAGTTCGTGCGCCATGGCCACATCGTGGTCAACGGTCACAAGGTGGACATCCCGTCCTACCGCGTGTCGCCGAGCGACATCATTGAGGTACGCGCCGCAAGCCGCGAACTCACACCGTTCGTCGTGGCCTACGCCGAGCTCGGCTCACGTGCTGTCCCGGCGTGGCTCGAGGTCATCCCATCGCGGATGCGCGTTCTGGTCCACTCCCTGCCCGAACGTTCCATTATCGACACGCAGGTGCAGGAACAGCTGATCGTTGAGCTCTACTCGAAGTAATGCTGACCGTGGCTGGCCGTAGGGCCAGCCACATCGCACTTGTTGCACTGCAAGGACGTAGCCATCAACCACAGGTGTCAAATAGTGGGCGCCATGGAAGGAAAATCACGTGCTGATCGCTCAACGGCCGACTCTCACTGAAGAACCGGTCTCTGAATTCCGTTCGCGCTTCATCATGGAGCCGCTCGAGCCAGGCTTCGGCTATACGCTCGGAAACTCCGTACGTCGCACCCTGCTTTCGTCCATTCCAGGCGCCGCAGTGACGAGCATCCGCGTTGACGGCATACTCCACGAATTCACCACAGTTCCGGGCATGAAAGAAGACGTCACCGAACTGATTCTTAACATTAAGCAGCTCGTCGTTTCGTCAGAGCATGACGAGCCGGTTGTGATGTACCTGCGCAAGCAGGGCCCGGGTGCGGTGACCGCTGCGGACATCGCGCCGCCGGCCGGTGTCGAGGTTCACAATCCAGGTCTGCACATCGCAACCCTGAACGACAAGGGCAAGCTCGAGATCGAGCTCGTCGTAGAGCGTGGCCGTGGCTACGTATCTGCCGTTCAGAACAAGCAGCCAGGCCAGGAAATCGGCCGTATTCCGGTTGACTCGATCTACTCACCGGTCCTCAAGGTCACGTACAAGGTTGAGGCCACCCGTGTTGAGCAGCGCACCGACTTCGACCGTCTGGTCATCGATGTTGAGACCAAGCAATCGATGGCTCCCCGTGACGCCATCGCATCTGCCGGTAAGACCCTCGTCGAGCTCTTCGGTCTGGCTCGCGAATTGAACTTTGACGCAGAAGGTATCGACATCGGCCCATCACCGGCTGACGCATTCGTTGCCGAGCAGTTGTCGACGCCGATCGAGTCACTTGATCTCACGGTGCGTTCGTACAACTGCCTTAAGCGTGAAGGTATCCACACGGTTGGTGAGCTCATCGGCCGCAGTGAGGCCGATCTTCTCGACATCCGTAACTTCGGCTCGAAGTCAATCGATGAGGTCAAGGCCAAGCTGGTAACCCTCGGTCTTGCGCTCAAGGACAGCCCGCCCGGATTCGACCCGACCAGCGTCGTTTCGTTCTATGACGATGACGACGATGACGACGACCAGGGATTTGCTGAGGACGAGCAGCTCTAGAGCTGTTTGTCATCGGCATCCGTAAAACAGGAGAACTGACATGCCTACCCCTACCAAGGGTCCCCGTCTCGGCGGCGGTCCGGCTCACGAGCGTTTGATCCTCGCGAACCTTGCCACTGCACTTTTCGAGCACGGCAAGATCACCACCACCGAGGCCAAGGCCAAGCGCGTACGTCCGCTTGCCGAGCGCATGATCACCCTCGCCAAGCGCGGCGACCTGCATGCTCGTCGTCGCGTGCTTGCCGTCATTCGTGATAAGGGTGTTGTGCACGAGCTTTTCACTGAGATTGGTCCGCGTTACGCGACCCGTCCAGGCGGCTACACCCGTATCACCAAGATTGGCCCACGTAAGGGCGATGCAGCCCCTATGGCCGTCATCGAATTGGTTGAGCCGTTGACTGAGGCTGTTGTGGCCGAGGCTACGGCTGCGGCAAAGCGCGCATCCAAGGAGAAGAAGGCTGCTGAAGAGAAGGCGTTGGCAGCTGCCGCCCTGCACGATGCAGAGGGCACCGCAACCCCTGGCGAGATCGTTGAGGATGCTAAGGAGTTCGTCGAGCATGAGGCCAAGGCCGTCGAGGCTGAGGTCGAGGAAGCCGCTGCTGAGGTTGAGCAGTTGGTAGACGAGGCCAAGGTGTCACATGAGGCAAAGGCTGCGGAAGAGGCTGCTAGCGCAGTTGAAGAAGCCGTCGCTGAGGCCGCTGACGAAGCGTAGGGCTTAGTTCTGAGCGCCACGCACGATCGTGATGAGCCCGCCGCCCCCCAAGGGGACGGCGGGCTTGCGCGTATCCCCAATCGCGCTCTGGATCCGGCTTGGATTCGGTTGAAACTTCAGGTCGCCTACGACGGGACTGAGTTCTCCGGTTGGGCTCGTCAGCCGGGTTTGCGCACCATTCAGGGTGAACTGGAATCAGCCTTGACGGTGACTTTCAGATCCACTGAAACTTTGCGCGCCGCGGTTGCTGGGCGTACTGATGCGGGGGTGCACGCCCGCGGTCAGGTAGTGCACTGTGATATACCGATCGTTGATTGGGAGAAGGTCATGGCGCGCGGCAGCGAAGTACCGCTACGTCGACTTGCTGGGGTGTTGCCAGGTGACCTTCGGGTTCGTGCCATTGGTTTAGCGCCCGCTGGTTTTCATGCGCGATGGTCTGCGTTGGCTCGTACCTATCGCTACCGGGTTTCTGACATTCCCGGCGGTGCGGATCCACTTGTGCGGTACCACGTTTTGCACCACCGGTGTCGCACCGGCCAGCGCCTTGATATCGATGCGATGAACGCTGCTGCCGCTGCGTTGTTAGGCGAACAGGACTTCACTGCCTTCTGCAAGAAGCGTCCGGGTGCGAGCAGTGTGCGTACTTTGAAGCAACTTGAGTGGGTGCGTGAGCCGGAGTCAGATCTTGCGGTGATGACGATCCGCGCTGACGCGTTCTGCCATTCGATGGTTCGCTCGGTTGTCGGCGCGCTACTTCCGGTGGGCGACGGACGTCGCGATGTCGACTGGCCGGCCCGGCTACTGGCTGCGCGGTTTCGCATCGCTGAGATTCACGTGGTCGCGCCGATTGGCTTATGCCTCGAACACGTTGAATATCCGCCCGATCACGATCTGGCGGCCCAAGCAGAGCTCGCCAAGCGCTTCCGTGGCAATGACGAGTTGAACCTGCTCGATGACTGATCGAA
>JBAXUN010000040.1:0-18658 GCA_037129655.1 Actinomycetes bacterium | reverse complement strand
AGGCAGGATCCTTCGGCCTGATCGATCCAGCCACGCTGGAAGGTGACGGGACGGAGTTCATTGGCCGCACGGCCATCGCTACGAGTCATGGCCCGACCTTAGCGTCAGCGCAACGCGAGTTCGACTAGACCTCGACGCTGAGTCCGGACTCAGCGAACATCACCGAATCGCCCCATGACTGATGCGCCTCATGAACCGTCTGTGATCGATCGTTCCACGCGACGAGGTGAGTGAGCATCAACCGATCAACACCCGCGCGACGTGCATGATCCGCAGCTTCGGTGGGTGTTAGGTGCAGGTGAGGAGGATTGTCGCGGCCCGACAAGAACGCCGCCTCATACAGAGCCAGATCTGCGCCTTGAGACAACTCCACGAGCGCTTCGGTCGGCGCCGTATCACCGCTGTAAACCAGCGTCCTGCCGCCGGCTTCCACCCTGAAACCGAAGGCTGTTACAACGTGATCGACACGAGCAGTCGTAATGCGAAATGGTCCGATCTCAACCGTGCGTTGGTGATCGTGAAAGTCGAACCGCTCGGCCATGCCTGCACTTGGCAGTGGGCCGTAAGCAGACTTCATGCGCTCGTGCGTTCCTTCTGGGCCGTAGACAGGAAGTGTCGGCTTCGGGCCTTCAGGATGCCAAGTTCGCATGACGTAGTACGACGTGAGATCGATGCAGTGGTCAACGTGCAAGTGCGATAGGAAGATTGCATCAACCGCGTACGGGTCTGCGTAACGCTGCAAGGCACCGGCTGAGCCATTGCCCATGTCTAAGAGGATCCGATGGCCATCGTGCTCCACGAGATACGACGACGCAGGTGAATCAGGGCCCGGGAAACTGCCACTACAGCCAACGATGGTTAGCTTCATTGCGCTACCACGGCCGAGCCATGCTCAACGCGAACAACTTCAGGGCCAAGGAATCGACGAGCAAGTGAGGTGAACGGAGCCGGATCACCGGTGGCGACGAAGCGGTGCACAGGGGCAGGTAACGAGGGGTCTCGTTCCAAACCATGGGCGACCAATGTTCGGTACACATCCTTGGCCGTTTCGTCAGCACTGCTGACGAGCGTGACGTCGTCGCCAACGACGTACGAGATGACGCCGGTCAAGAGCGGATAGTGCGTACAGCCGAGCACCACAGTGTCAACGCCCTGCTCGGTCAGCGGATCGAGGTACTCGTGTGCGATCTGTTGTAGATCAGCACCGCCCGTAACACCCGCTTCGACGAACTCAACGAATCGCGGGCAGGCCTGTTGAAAGACAGTGATTTCGGGAGCCGCGGCGAACGCATCGATGTACGCCCCACTCGTCACCGTGGCTTGTGTACCAATCACCCCGACGCGACCGGAGCGGGTGACGCGAGCGGCCCGACGCACTGCTGGCTGAATAACCTCGACGACCGGAACGTCATAACGTTCACGCGCATCGCGCAGCACTGCCGCACTTGCCGAATTGCACGCGATCACGAGCAGCTTGACGCCCTCGTCGACGAGATGATCCATCACATCGAGGGCGAACGAGCGCACCTCAGCGATCGGACGGGGACCATAAGGGCCGCGTGCAGTGTCGCCAATGTAGAGGACGGGCTCGTGCGGAAGTTGGTCGAGAACTGCCCGTGCAACGGTCAGTCCGCCTACTCCTGAATCGAAAATCCCGATTGGCGCATCAGTCACAAGGCATGAGCCTATTGCCCCGACACGTTTCCGTCATGCTTGAGGTGTGTCCGTTTTCTGACCCTTGCTCTGTCATGATTTTTTCAAGCGTGATGCACTTCCCCGCATCCACTAACGGCTGAGAGAGGCCCGATATGTCAACACCAACCATGAAGCGACCCGGCGGCGTGAGCGCTGTCATCATTTTGATCTGGATTGCCGCAGTGTTGAACATGGCACTGGGCCTGTGGATGTTGATGGCATGGATCGGCCAGAACCCGTCGGTGACTGATGCCACTGGTAACAGCATCCAGATCCCGACCTTCTACCTCATCATCAATGGCCTGCTGTCACTTCTACTCGGCGTGATGTACATGTGGCTCGCCCGCCTAGCTGGCATCGGATCACAGCAGGCACACACGATCATCCAGGCCCTGGCCGTCATCAACATCATCTTCGGCTTCTTCCGACTGCCCTACGGCTGGTCGGCCATCATCATCAACGCGCTGATTCTGGCTCTTGTCAGTACTTCAGGCGCCAAGGCTTGGTTCCAGCAAAACCGTTAATCACTGAGCTCTTCGAACACAAAATGAAGGCCGCGCTCCCGATGGAGTCGCGGCCTTCATTCATTCAATGCCCGTTACGCCCACAGCTCGCCGTCAAGTGCATCTTCGGCGTCATCGAGCGTTCCTTCATAGGCACCGGTGGACAGGTACTTCCAACCACCGTCACACACGATGAAAGCGATGTCAGCCTTGCGTCCCTCTTTGTGAGCTTTCGACGCTGCACCTAGGGCGGCATGCAAAATTCCACCGGTAGAGATACCTGCGAAAATTCCTTCAAGGTCAAGGAGTTCACGGGCGCGTCGAACAGCATCGCGGGCCGCGACCGAATACCGAGTCGTGAGCACCGACTCGTCGTACAACTCGGGAATGAATCCCTCGTCGATGTTGCGCAGCCCATAGACAACCTCGCCATAGCGAGGCTCCGCAGCAATGATCTCCACGCCTGGAACGTGCTCTCGCAAGAAGCGGCCCGTCCCCATGAGAGTTCCGGTGGTGCCCAACCCCGCAACGAAATGCGTGATGGTGGGTAGATCCGCGAGAATCTCGGGGCCCGTCGTCTCGTAGTGAGCAAGCGCGTTAGCCGGGTTACCGTACTGATAAAGCATTACCCAGTCTGGGTGCTCCTCGGCCATCACCTTTGCGACGCGAACGGCTTCATTCGAACCACCCGCGGCAGGTGAAAAGTGAATTGACGCCCCATACATATGGAGCAGCTGACGACGCTCGACGGACGTGTTCTCCGGCATGACGCAGACCAAGCGGTAACCCTTGAGCCGGGCGGCCATCGCCAGCGAAATACCCGTGTTGCCACTCGTCGGTTCGAGAATCGTGCAGCCAGGCCGCAGCAGCCCATCGGCCTCAGCTTGATCGATCATCCGCAGAGCGGCACGGTCTTTGATCGATCCCGTTGGATTGCGATCTTCCATCTTGGCCCACAGACGCACGTCGGCAGACGGGGAAAGCCTCGGCAATCCGATCAGCGGTGTGTGGCCAACCGAATCTAAGAGCGACTCGAAGCGCATGAACTAGCCGCCCGCAACAGCCGGGAGAATTGTGACAACATCGCCATCGTTGACCGCAGTGTTAATGCCATCAAGGAAGCGAACGTCTTCATCATTGAGGTAGATGTTCACGAAGCGGCGAAGGCCAGACTCGTCGACGATGCGCTCATGGATTCCGGTATGCCGGGTTTCCAGATCAGCCAATACCTCAGCGAGCGTGGCACCGGATCCTTCGACGAGCTTGGCGCCGTCGGTGTACGTACGCAGGATGGTGGGGATACGGACCTCGATGGCCATGTTGGTGAACTCTCCTGAAAAATGCCCACGATCGCGCGGGTGAACAAACTCGCATCTGACGTGATGTAAGCCTCGAACCGTGTCGGCTCTCAACCTTGTAAGTACAGGGTACGGGGTCCTATTCCCGTGCGCCTCTACACAACGGTTATCTCCTCTTCGGTGATCACCGAATCGACGATCCGATATGAACGCAATTCATACGGTCCGTCCTGCGTTCCCGTCTCACGAGTTGAGACCAAGACGTAGTGCGCCTCGGGTTCTGAGGCGTAACTCACGTCAGTGCGAGAGGGATACGCCTCGGTCGCGGTATGAGAGTGGTAGATGACGACGGGGACTTCATCGTTGTCATCCATGTCTCGGTAAAGCTTGAGAAGATCCATCGAATCGAACTCATAAAACGTTGGCGAACGAGCCGAATTCACCATCGGGATGAAGCGAGTTGGCTGATCGGATCCCTCCGGGCCAGCAATAACCCCGCAGGCCTCATCCGGGTGATCAGCACGCGCGTGCGCCACCATCGCGTCAACTAGGTCTTGGCGAATCGTCAGCATGGGCTAATTCTATGGGCACCCATGTTGGTGCGGTACCGCCGGTGAACCCAGCGCGCGATCTACCCGCGATCGTCCGGCAGTTCGGAAATCAGACCGCTCATGGCCTGCACCAAGGTTTCTTGCAGGTACGTCAACCAGTCGTAGATGTGATGTAAACCGACGGACGGGTCGTCCTCGGAAACGTCCTCGGGAATCTGATGACCCTCATCGGTTACTCCGAGCCGAGATCCGAGGACCAGGCGTAGATCGTTGAGCGTTCCCAGCCAAGCGGCTGCTGGACCTTGAGCGAGAGTTAATTTCTCTCCCGACGAATCAAGGGTGTCGAGTACCGTGTGCGCATTCGCAAGCTTCGACGACCGTAGCGAACGCTCGGTGTAACGACGAAAATCATCAGATGCCGTCGCATCATCGAGGTAGGCGTCAGGAAACAACCGAGCAACGGCCGGATCGCTCGGACGACTGACGTCCGACTCAATACCCACCATCGCTGCCAGCGGATCTTGATCCTCCTGCGGAGCCTCGGGCTCGACCATGTCAATGAGTTCACGTGTCAGGTGCGCCAAGAGCGATCGCTCTGGCTCTTCGAGCCGACAGCTAATACGTCCGGTGATCGTTCGACGAAATCCATAAGACGACATGGTTTTTTCAGTCCCCTTCTCAGTCGTCTTTTTGCATCGTGGCCCACAGCCCGTACGAGTGCATCGCTGTGACGTCACGTTCCATCTCTTCACGTGTGCCCGCGGAGACTACCGCTCGACCCTCGAGGTGAACATCAGTCATCAACTTTTGCGCCTTCTCCTTGGGGTAATTGAAGTACGTCATAAACACATACGTCACATACGACATGAGATTGACAGGGTCGTTCCACACGATCGTTACCCACGGCTTATCGGGTGAGATATCGACGTCGCTGATTGGCTCATCGAGTTCCATTGGCGCAATACCCACGCGCCTATCGTCCCATGGACGCCCCACTTCGGTCAGCCCACGCGTACGCTGTGGATATGTCGGACGAATCGCTGGATATTCCCCCGCGCAGCCTTGCTCTGCCGGAGCCACCACTTCTGGCCCGCATCCGCGAGAGCGTGATCGGTGACGACCAAGAGATGTACGGCCCATTCGGCCCACGCCGAGTCACCTATGCCGATTACACCGCTTCTGGGCGAGCTCTGACCTTCATCGAGGATTTCATCAGGGCCGAGGTACTCCCCCGCTACGCGAACACGCACACCGAGAGCAGCGGTACGGGTTTGCAGACCACGCGACTGCGTGAGGACGCGCGAGGGATCATTCACGAAAGTTTGGGCTGTGACGACGATGCAGTTGTCATCTTCGCCGGTTCAGGTTCCACGGGTGCCGTCGACAAGTTGGTGGGCATCTTCAACCTGCGGATGCCGGCAGATCTAGATCGTCGATGGGGCTTCACTGAGCGCATCCCCGCTCAGGACCGACCGGTCGTTTTCATCGGGCCCTTCGAACATCACAGCAATGAGCTTCCGTGGCGTGAGTCGATCGCTGACGTCGTCACGATCCCTGAGGATGCTGACGGTCACATTGACGTGAGCCGCCTCGAGGCAGAGTTGATCGCACACAAGGATCGACCGCTTCTGATTGGTTCGTTCAGCGCCGCCTCCAACGTAACGGGAATTGTTAGCGATACCCACGGTATTTCGCGGCTCCTGCATCAGCATGGGGCGCTTGCCGTATGGGATTTCGCTGCCGCTGGTCCGTACCTCGAGATTGATATGGCCGGTGATCGGCAAGACCCGTTGACGTACAAAGATGCGATCGTCATGTCCCCTCATAAATTCGTCGGTGGCCCAGGCACCCCAGGTGTTTTGGCGATCAGGCGTGAGCACCTGAGGAATTCAGTGCCGGTGGTTGTGGGTGGCGGAACAGTCCAATACGTCAACCCAGCTGAGCACGTGTATCTCGACGATCCGATCCATCGCGAAGAGGGAGGCACTCCGGCAATCATCGAATCGATTCGCGCGGGTCTTGTCTTCGACCTCAAACGCAACGTCGGGGTCGAGGTGATTCGTGCGCACGAGGAGGACTACCTGCGTCGAGCCATCTCAGCGTGGCAAAAGCATCCCAGCATCGACATTCTTGGCAATCTCGACGCCGATCGACTCTCCATTGTCTCGTTCACTATCAAACGTCCCGGTGGTCGCTACCTACATCACAACCTCGTCGTTGCGATGTTGAACGATGTTTTCGGTATCCAAAGTCGGGGTGGCTGCTCGTGCGCAGGGCCGTACGGGCATCGCCTACTCGGGATCGATATCGAGCGAAGTCACGAGTTCGAACGCGAGATCAGTCACGGATGCGAAGGCATCAAACCGGGCTGGATCCGCGTGAACTTCAACTACTTCATCAGCGAACAGGTATTTCAATACGTCGTTCAGGCTGTGGCGATGATCGCTGATCACGGATGGAAACTCGTACCGGAGTATCGATTCGATATGACAAGTGGCCGATGGAGACACCGCGACGGCGCTGTCGAGCCCGCCTTACGCTTGTCAGATCTGAACTACGACGCTTCGGGCACTTTGAGGTATCCCTCGCACGACGACCGTGCACCCGAGTCAGCCCTTGCGACGTACCTCGAGCAGGCACACGTGTTGATGGAATCTATGTCTGCGCCACCCGAGCCACTGTCAGAACTCAATGTGAGTGCAGATTTTGAGCACTTACGCTGGTTCGAACTCCACGAAATCTGTTTAACGTAGCTGATCGCGGGCCAGCGATCAGTTAGCGGACAGTCACGTTGAAGTAGACGACCCCAGCGGCGTAACCACGCGTAGGTACCGTCACAATCCGGTAGCGCAGGGTTGCGTGCGAGGCTGTCGGATTGAATGCGAACAATGCCACACCAACAGCATTCGTCGATGTGGTGTCGACCGTCGTCCACTTACCGTTGGTAAAGAATTGCCGCAGTACCCGCTGCCCCTTGATGCGAGGGTTTACACCAGCGACCACGATTACGTTTTGCCCTGGTCGAATGTTGTTCTGCGAGACGCGCAATGCCAACGCACTGTGCACGCGTACGTCGAACACACCCGTCCCGGCCGATCTGGTGTACGTGCCGGGCACCTGAAGTTGATAGCGGCCCGACTTCTTCGCCACTGGGGACAACGCGAAGTTGCCAGCAGCGTTGGTTTGGGCACGCTTGATCACCGACCAACGATTAGTTCCGGACGGCGCGAAACGCAAGGTAACAGCCGCATTGCCTACTGCCCGACCTGAAGTCAGCACTCGCATCCGCAGCTTCAAGGGCATTCCGTACGTCACATTCGCAGGGCCACCGAGCGATACTTTCGTCAACGTTGGTGCGATTGACCGCGCGTAATCGCGAATCTTGGGCCACAACGTCTTCTGCTCGCCGCCAATCGTCCATTGGGCAATGCCAGCGAGGTGGTACTTGTAAACAAGCCGCGATCGCGAAACGGCCGACGATACGTCGTCGTACCAAACTTCATGTACCGCCCGACACGATGTGGGTTTGCCGGCCGCTGTATGACCTGAATACACAGTCGTGAACGTGAATGTTCGTTCTTGACTGAGTGCATCCCAACGGACAATCTTTGGCGATAGTCCGCGTGCGGACAGGATCGTTGGAACATACGACGAGGGGAATTCGCGCGACTTGCGAACCGGAGGATTATCGACCGGGCAAACACCGGTGATATCCAAGGAGTTATCTGCCCTTCGCGCAATCCAATCCCGCCCGTAAGCGGCCACTCCGATCTCCACCTTGCCCGCAGGTACCTGCGTCACGGCAAAGGCCGCCACCTTCTCGACCCAGTTGTACGGAGCGATCGGCCCTGGAGTCGAGGTGTGGTAGTCGTACGTCATGATCCGCAGTCGGTCAATCGAGGACGCAATACCGGCCCAGTCGTAGACCCAGTAACCAGACGACACGGTTCGCGCCGAGTCGTAGAGCGGAGGAGTCGTTACCGCGAGCACCTTGTGCCGGGCATGAAGCTGCGAGCCAAGTGAACGGATGAAGGCAACCCAGGCCGGGCGCGTAGCCGGCCAGGAGGCATGTCCGTCACGGAAGGCAAAGTTCTCAAAGTCGAGGTCGACCCCGTCCATCCGTGGTTGTTCGGCCAGTGCGACGAGCTTTGTAATCAATGCAGCCCGCGTCTTAGCGGACTTCAATTGCCCAGCAAGAACCCCTGGTCGCGTGCCATCAGTAATCGTCGGGAGCACTTTGATCCCGCGACTATGCAACTGCTGGCCCACCGAAGTGCGCGTTGCTTGGTCAACCCGCGCATCGATCGTCACACCCGAGCCAGCAGTAATGGCTGAGTACCAAAATGGTGAAACTTCGTTGAATAGGTCCGCATTCGCCAACACTGTCGACGTTGAGGCCGCCGTCGTCCAGTAGGGCAACCAGCCACTGACGATTCGTCGCGGGGGCTTCGTCGAGGCAGCCTGCACTGGCGCAAGGAAGGGCGATAGGAGGGCGGCAACCAGCACGAGCACGGGTATACCTACGCGCCCCCACGTTCGTCGGGACGAACGCCCACGAATTCCCCACATGATTAACAAGAGTACGTTGCGATTGGGCGATCCAGCACAATCAGGTGTCTGCCCGCGAGTGTTCAGCGCAATCAGCCTCAGACTGCCGAACGTGCGAACTTACCGCCTATCGCGGACCACGATCGTTCGTGCGCCCTTGTCGTGTATCGCCTGTCGAGCGGGGCGATCCCATAGCGGCCACAGAAAATCGACAACGAGCAGCAGCGAACAGATTCCCCACCCGAGGGCGACGATCGACCACCGAATGAGTGATTGTCCCCACGTGATCTGCCCGTCATTGCCAAGTGACTGCACACGCAGCCCGAGAACCCTTTTACCCAACGTACGACCGTAAAGGGCGACCTGCGGCACGACATAGATGAGGGTCACAGCCAGTGTCGCGATGGTCACGCCCAAGGAGTTTTGCTGTGCCTTTTGAACGAGCGAATCGAACATAGCCTGAGTGAGCTGCCCACCGTTTGCTTCCAGAGTCGCGGAGAGCTCTTGATAAAGCGGACCCTCTAGCCAGATGACGATGGGGATCAGAACAACTGCCTGAATCGCTAGATCAATGAGATACGCAACAACTCGCTGGCCGTAGGACGCGAGGTGAGTATCGTCAAAATGCACTCCATCTGACGTGCTCGGAGCTACTTGCCCCTGCCGTGGTGCGGATGGTGCCGGCGGTGGGGCCTGTCCGGGCACGACGGAGGTTGATTGCCCCCACCGCTCCCCATCCCACCAACGCACGTACCCACCGCTGGAAAACGGGTCCGGGTACCAACCCGCAGGCATCGACGACATGGATCTCACTCTAAGTCGTCACGACGTCGGGGCGCGGCATTAACCGCCCGGCGATGCACTCAATACTCGCCCGAAATGTGACGATGACGGCAACGGTGACGTAACGTCTATCCCTAGACCGTTGTCGCCAAGCGGCAAAGAAACTTCGTCTAACGATCTCCTGGGGGTAGGAATGATCAAACGACCACGCCTGTCCCGACGCTTAACCGCACTGGTCGTTGCAGTGGGCACAGCACTGACCCTGACCACATTCCCGACCCTGGCAACTGCAGCGGGCACCACCGACCTCCCGGCCCTGAATCCATCCGTCTCGGCCGGTCTGCCGTCGAATGCGGGAGTCGCTCAGCGCCGAATGGCCAAACTGATTCCCGCGCGCATTGCCAAACTGAAACCGTTGGCCGCTTCCCGAGGAATTCTCGTCGCTGACGCGCTATCTGGAGACACAGCATTCAATCAACGGTCGACCATCGCACTTCGCGGGGCATCCACGACCAAACTCGCGACGGCGGTCACCGCACTGCACACCCTCGGAACGACGACGCGATTCCCAACCCGGATTGTTTCTGGTCGAAACTCACGTGAGGTCGTGATCGTTGCCGGCGGCGACCCGCTCCTGACCAGTTCGCAGCTGCGACTTCTTGCACGCGCGACTGCAGTGGCCTTGAAATCCGCTCTACCTGCTCGCGTTCCTGCTCCCGGACCAAGCCCGACTCCGTCGCCAACCCCCACGACGTCTCCGAGCGCCACGACGTCTCCGAGCGCCACGACCTCCCCGAGCCCCACACCGTCGCCCACAACCTCGCCTGCGCCTGCGCCGGCGATCCCGGTGCGTTTCGTGGTGCGGGTTGACGATTCGCTTTACCCCGATCCCACCGCGGTTCAGGGGTGGCCCGCTGATTACCTGCCCTACGTCGTCTCACCTGTTCGACCGCTGGTCTACAACCTGCGTCACAGCAGCGACACGAGTGCGGATGCGGCTCGCTACTTTGCAACTCAAGTTCAGGCATACCTGCGGTCCTTTACAAAGAGCCGCACCGACCTCCTGATCACCTCGGTGTATGGCGGACGACTGAAGTCACCCGCCGGCAACAGGGAAATCACCCGCTTCGACGGAAACACCTCGGGTGCGGCGCTCGCATGGATGCTCTTGGTTTCTGACAACGACGTGGCAGAGAAATTTTTCCGTAACAGCGCGATTGCCGCTGGTCTGACAGGTTCCTGGCTGGACGGTCGCAAACATGAAATGGCTGTTTTGGCGAGCCTGGGTGTCGACACCCGCGGCTGGGTGATTCGCGACGGAAGTGGAGTAAGCCGCGCCGATCGTCTCACCGCGCGAGGCTTGGTAACCCTGCTCCGTGCCTCACTGTCTCCCGCACACCCCGAACTGGCACCGCTCAAGGGGTACCTGCCTGTTGGCGGGGTCAGCGGCACTCTTAAATCGAAGAACGGCCGTTTTTCAACTACACCCACAAAGTGCGCCCGGGGCAAGGTATTTGCCAAGACCGGAACTCTTCACGACACGGTCGGTTTGGCTGGATTCGCGAACGGTTCAGACGGCCGACTCAAAGTTTTCGCCGTGATGGTGAACAACTGGAACGTAAAGTTCAATGTGCTACAGGTACGTCAGGCCGTCGATCACATTCCAGCAACTGCGACCGGCTGTTTCTAAACACGACTACCTCGGTGGCATCACCTACGACAAAAAAAGTTGTGGGGGTGCCAGCCACAAGGCCGACACCCCCACAACCAGAAGTGCTTAAGCTTTGGTCAGGCCCTTCATCTGGAAGGCGCCGACGATTTCGCTGATACCCAACAGGATCAGCATGATTCCTGAAATCCAGATCAATGTGGTCAGTGATCCGAGCGGGTAGAAGAAGATCACTAGAGCACCGATGATCATCAAAATGCCGCCACTGATGAGCCAACCGCGGCCGTCCACTCCCTTGGCTTTGATGCCGATAAGGAGTTCGATGATGCCACGGAAAAGCCATGCGAAACCGATGAACAGAGCCAGCAGCTGCGCTGAGTTGGCAAGACTCTTGAAGCAGTACATCGCGAGCAGAATCGACAAGATTCCGGTGATGATCAAAAGTGCGCGATCGTGATTACTTGAAAAAGCGCGGACGATGCTGAAAATTCCGCTCACTAACAGGTACGCGCCAAACAGTGAGCCGATAACTGCGAGCGTCGCATTTGGCCAGGCAACGCAGGCGATGCCTAGCAGGAGGGTCATGATGCCGAGGAAGAGCACCAAGCCCCAGTTGCGTCCAAGAGCGGCAAGAACATCACTCTCGTCAACGAACTCTTCGGTGGTGGACATACAGGACTCCTTGTTCGGCACATCCGAAGATGTGCTGTTGCACAGCAACCAAGCGGACACTGCACTTATACCGTAGGGGATACTTCCATTCGGATTTGCTAAGGCGCCGTCGTAGTCACACCGTGTCGCCACACAGCAATGGAGTCAGTGAATCCTTGTCCTGCTAAGGAATTCACGGGTTCGTTCATGTTTCGGATGATCAAACAACTGTTCTGGCGTGCCCTCCTCCAGGACGACCCCGCCGTCTAAGAAACAAATTCGATGGGCAACCTCACGGGCGAATGTCATCTCATGGGTAGCCATGATGATCGTCATCCCCGACTCCGATAGTTCACGCACAACATCGAGAACCTCCCCCACGAGTTGAGGATCAAGGGCTGAGGTGATCTCGTCAAACAGCATCAATTCCGGATCCATGGCAAGCGCGCGCATGATCGCTACTCGCTGCTGCTGACCGCCAGAAAGCCGATCCGGGTAGCTCTCAGCCTTGTCGCCAAGCCCGAATCGACCGAGGAGTTCACGAGCGGTGGCCTCGGCATCGGCTCGCGGCCTACCCAACACCTTTCGCGGTGCCAAGGTGATGTTGTCCAACACGCTCAAATGCGGGAAGAGGTTGAACGACTGAAACACGATGCCGATTCGTTCGCGAACAGAATCTAGATCGGCGTCCGGCGCAGAGATCTCCAGGCTGCCGTCGAGCAGAATGTGTCCGGCGTCAATGCTCTCAAGACCATTGACGCATCGCAGCAAAGTTGACTTACCCGACCCGGACGCACCGACAAGAACAACGACTTCGTGTGCATCGACATTAAGCGATATTCCGCGAAGAACGGGGTTCGTGCCGTACGCCTTATGAACGTTCTCGACAGCCAGCAAAGGGTGTGCCATCAGCCATGACCCCGCTGATCTGCCGCACGACGATTGAGGTAGTCGGCGAAACGCGTCATCGGAACAGTCAGCGCGATAAACAGACATGCCGCTACGACATAGGGCGTGAAATTGAACGTGAATGAGGAGTCAATCTGCGCTTGCCTGAGCGCCTCAATCGGGCCGATGACAGAGACGAGCGCAGTGTCCTTCTGCAACGAAATGAAGTCGTTCAGCAGTGGCGGAATCACCCGACGAATTGCTTGCGGAAGCACGACGTAGCGCGATGTCTGAGTTGCACTCAGACCCAAGGATCGAGCAGCCGCCCGTTGGGACGGGTGCACTGATTCAATGCCAGCTCGGAAAACCTCTGAGACGTAGGCGCCATAGGACAGAATCAACGCCACCGTGCCCCATACCAGCGGCTCATTGGTAATGAAGTCGCTATTGAGCGCTGGCACGCCGAAACCTAGAAGCAGGACAAGAAGGATCGTTGGTATTCCGCGAAAGATGTCGGTGTACAGGGTGGCCACCGCGCGAAGCGGAAAAAGGATCGGAGCCGTCGAGCCGCGAGTGAGTGCCACGATTAAAGCGAGAATCAGAATGCACGGTTCGGCGACGAGGAAGATCCGCACATTGAGCCAGAAGGCCGACAAGACCTCCGGGAATGACTTTTTGAACGCCTCACCGTTGAAGAACAGATCCTGAACAGTAGGCCAGCCCGGTGAGCGCGCGATTAGCACTACGGCCACCACAACGCACGCGATGAGGCTCACAGATGCGACCAGAGCGTCGCGACGCGCCTTTCGGCGCATAAGGTCGCGACGCTCTGGATCCACGTATGGTGACCCCACGTCGGAAGTCAGTGCTGACATCTCACGAAGTCTGCCCCATTAGCAGTACCGGGTGTTAACTAACTGGCGAAGTATGGCGCGTCTACCCCGGCGAGCCACTGATCCTGAATCTGCTTCAACTGGCCAGATGAAGTCAGATCGGCAAGGGCCTTGTTAACACACGCCACTAGCGGATTGCCCTTCTGGAAGAGCATTCCGAACTGCTCAGCTTCCGGACCATCAACCGCTGGGAACTGGCCAACAATCTTGCTGTTGTCAAGTTCGGCCGCCGTGATGTAGTAGGCAGTGGGAAGGTCGACAACGAGACCGTCGATCTGGCCGCTCTTGAGTGCGGCCTCGGCACCAACAGTGTCGTTGTAAACACTTGGCTGCGCCGATGGCTTGATGTCGTTCTGGATGTAGAGAAGAGACGTGGTGCCAACCTGCGCACCCAACTTCGCACCCTGCAAATCTGCGAGTGTCTTTGCGCCGGCGATCTTCGAACTGTTCAGAGCAACTACCGCTTGGTTAACGGTGTAGTAGCCATCTGAGAAATCAACGACTGCGGCACGTTCCGGCGTGATCGAAATCTGATTGATGTCGAAATCAAAGTTCTTCTTACCAGGGGCGTAAGAGTTGTTAAACGGCACAACTGACCAGGTGACCTGATCCTTGGTGAAGCCCAACTTCTCAGCAACCGCGTACGCGACAGCAGACTCAAAGCCCTTGCCATTACTCGGTGTGTCATCGACGAAGTACGGAGGATAGGCAGGCTTATCGGTGCCGACGGTTAGCGTGCCGGACGTCACCGTGGCAAGCGAGCTGGCCGCACAAGGATCAGTCGAAGCTGAAGGCGTCGATGCCGCGGACGACGCAGTAGTAGAACCGCCGCCATTGGAACTTCCACATGCAGCAAGGACGAGTACCGCAACGGGGACCACGAGCAAAAAATTACGACGCACAACAACCTCCATGAACGCGCGGAACGAGACTTCCCCGCACCGGCCTTCATTCTGCCAAACGTCGCCGAGGTTCAAGACCGTTCAGACCTCAAATCATCGAAAGTGGCCCCTATTGCAACCATTTTGAGATCAAAGTCACCCGTGACCAGTGTGGGTACTCGCTTATGAGTGATCAGTCTGTTGCGATCGCAACTGATGTCGTGGGAATTCGTCGGGAAACGATGGAGCCACCTAGTGCAACGGCAGCCATCACCCACCAGATCCACGTAAACGTCCAACCCGAAACGACGCCACGGGCGAGTGCGCTGCCGTAGATCACACCGGCAATGCCGATGAAAACGATTGAGCCGGTGCTGTCGAGCACCTGTAGGGCTGCGCTATTGGCACCCTGATCGTTGGGTCCGGACAGTTCTAACGTCAACGTTCCGATGGCCCCGAAGGCCATGCCCATACCTAGCGCACCAACGAGCCAGGGCAGCGCCGCCACCCAAAATGAAACCGACGACATCATCGCGACAGGTAGAACACATAAACAGAAGGCCACCAGCGCAGCACCAGACTGCACTAGCTGACGTCGCTGGACGCGCGGGTAGAGACGACCCTGAAGTTGCGAACCCACCGTCCAGCCGAGGGCGCCGATTGTTAGTAGCAAACCGCCCTCGGCCGTGCTCGCACCACGGACGGTATGGACCGCTAACGGTAGGAACGCTTCGCCGGCGAAGAAGGAGCCGGCTAGGACACCTCGCATCATCACCACTGTCGGTAGGCCGTGCGCAAAACGCAAAGCCCCGTCCGGAAGCAATCGCGACAAGGTCGGCACCAAAACCAATAACCCAATCACGGCAAGGGCCGCACCGAGAACATCCCGTCGCGACCCCGCCTCCTGCAGAACCGCAAGTGAGCCAGCGGCAGCGAAGGCGAAGACCAACCGGTTCCAGCGCAGAGGGTGCTCGGTTGAACCACCGCCGAGATGACCGAGGCGCGAGGACATAAGAAGAACTGAGAAGGAAAACGGGATCACCAGCCAAAAGACCGCACGCCACGTCACATGATCAGTCAAAAAGCCTGCGACGAATGGTCCGACGATCGATGGCAACACCCATGCCGCCGATAGCAATGTAAAAGCCCGCGGACGCAGTTCATCTGGGTAAGCCCGACCAAGAACCACGTAGACACTAACGACGGCCAGCCCGCCACCCAAACCTTGGATCACGCGGGCAAAAACCAACATGGGCATGGTCACAGACGATCCGGCTATAACCGCGCCGAGCCCAAACAAAATCGCGCCGGTCATCAGTGGCAGCCGCGGCCCAGCGCGATCGTTCCACTCCCCTGCAATCACCATGGCGACCAAACTCGACACCAGATATCCGTTGAACGCCCATGCGTATGAATTCAATCCGTCGAGTGCGCCGGCCACTGAGGGCATCGCGGTAGCGACACCGATTCCTTCGAACGCAAACATCGTCATGACCGCGACGATGCCTAGTGTGAAAGCGCGGTAATCGCGCTCCAAGAGGCGCGACAAAGGCACCGTACGCGGAGACGACTTGCCGGCCGATTCAGCTGAGCCAGGCGACTCGCTCAGGAGTCGGCCCCACCCTTATCTGAACCACCGGGTGATCCAGGCATCCCTTCGTAGATGCGCTTGCAGTCAGGGCAGACCGGAAACTTGTTGGGGTCGCGGCCCGGCACCCACACCTTGCCGCACAGTGCAATCACCGGATCCCCACTGAACGCCGATTCGAGAATCTTGTCCTTTTTCACGTAGTGAGCAAACCGTTCGTGATCACCATCACCGAACGACGTATCTGGACGGTCCTCAACAAGGGTTCCGAAATTGGTATCCGGCTCAGCCAGGGGCATCGGTTCTAGCGGCGTGGTCATGAGTTCATCGTAGAGGTCGACTGGCTCAGGGGCCGATCAATTGAGGGCAGGATCTTCGGAGAACGTGCCGACGAAGGCCAGCTCGCCGGGCTGACGGCGAAGGACTCGACGCCAGAGGGTCTCGGGCTCGGGATCGAAAACATCCCCCGACCCTCCAGCCACGACGTACCAAGCCCCCTCATCAAGTTCGTCATCGAGCTGCCCCTCTTCCCAACCGGCATAGCCAGAGAAGATGCGAAGGGCACTGAGCCCGGCCATATGCGGCTCATCGTCTAAATCCACCACGCATAGCTCGTCGGTAACGGCCCGCACACTGTCGGGGGCGCTGCTCCTGCGGTCCAAGAGCCCAATCCCCAGTGCACTATCCGGAGAAACTGGTCCGCCCATGTACAAGATGTCACCGCCGACTGGGTCATTACTCCACTCAGGGAGTACCGAATCCACGGTGATATCCGAGGGCCGATTCAACACAACAGCGAAGGTTCCGGACTCATCATGTTCGAGGATGAGAAGGACCGTTCGGTCAAACTCAGTCTCGCTCAATACCGGAGTAGCGACGAGCAAGAGACCCACACGCGGTTGCGAAATAGGCACTTCGAGCGGCTGCAGAGTCACCAGACAAATATGCCCTAGACACAGCAGTCACGGAAATGTTGCTCTGAGTAACCCAAACGGGTGAATTAGAGCTTTAAACCCTCTCGCAAACCCACCGAACGGCCGATGCCAAAACTGTTCACGGTCAGTGAAGATTAACGCACGGGGAGTAACTCTCTGCTACGCCGAGCCGGTGATAGCACCGAACTTAGGAAAAGGAGGGGGTCATGCCACAGCAACCCCTCGCACAGGTGCCCATGGACGCAACATGGGATTGGCAGGAACACGGTGCGTGCCGTGATGCCGATACCGCTCTGTTCTTTCACCCCCAAAATGAACGCGGATCGTCTCGGCTGCGCCGTGACAGGGCCGCGAAATCGGTCTGTGGCCGCTGCGAAGTACGCCTCGAGTGCGCGGATTACGCAATTCGAGCTCGCGAGCCCTACGGCGTCTGGGGCGGACTGACCGAAGAAGAGCGTGAACATCTCTACGTCCGTCTAACCTCCCGCGACTCAGCGCGTGATCGCGGAGATGGCATCCTTGCTGTCGGCGTCGAAACCCTCAACCGCCTCGCTGCTCAGTAGCCAACGTCAAGCATCCGATCAACCGCTGATCGATTGTCGATCTGGCGGGGCGAGACGCTTATCAACGGGTCCTCTCCGAGGTATGGGGAGTTTCGCGAGTAGAGTAAGGGTTTCTCGTCAGCGGTCGATGACGCCCGCTCCCGTCCTAAACCCAGGGGAGTGCCCACATGCCCAGTCGTCCACTACCGCTGCATGACGTCGACCTTCGCGGTCGAGATGTCCTCAAGGAAGCTGACTTCAGCCGCGACGAGCTCCAATATCTCATTGACCTCGCAGCCCAACTCAAAGCACACAAGCGCGAGCGCGCTGAAGAACAATTCCTCCGCGGACGCAACATTGCGCTCATCTTCGAAAAGTCATCCACGCGCACCCGCTGCGCCTTCGAGGTCGGTGCCTACGACCAAGGTGCACATGTCACCTACCTCGACCCCTCCTCATCCCAACTCGGCCATAAGGAATCAGCCGCCGACACCGCACGCGTCCTGTGCCGTATGTACGACGGAATTCAGTTCCGCGGCAGCGCACAAGCTACGATCGAAACCTTGGCGGAGTTTTCCAGTGTGCCGGTCTACAACGGCCTCACCGACGACTGGCACCCAACGCAGATGCTCGCCGACTTCCTCACAATGACCCAGCACCTCAATCGTCCAACCGACGCGATCTCATACGCGTACCTCGGCGACGCGCGAAGCAACATGGGCAACTCCCTACTCATGATGGGCGCGATCATGGGCTCGGACGTTCGCATCGCCGCTCCCAAGGCTCTATGGCCCCGCGACGAGGTCCAAGAGCTCGCCCGCGCCCGCGCCGCCGAATCCGGAGCCCAGATCACCCTCACCGACGATCCGGCAAGCGCCGTCGCCGGCGTTGACTTCATTCACACCGACGTATGGGTTTCGATGGGCGAGCCGGTCGACATCTGGGACGAGCGAATTTCCCTTCTACGCCCCTACCAAGTCAACGCTGACGTGATCGCATCCACCGGCAATCCGGCAGCGAAGTTCATGCACTGCCTGCCGTCATTCCACGACATGAACACCGTCGTCGGTCAGCAGATCGCCGCTCGCACGGGCATGGTCGACGGCCTAGAAGTCACCGACTCGCTGTTCGAATCGGACGTCAACATCTGCTGGGAACAAGCAGAGAACCGCCTCCACACCGTCAAAGCCGCCATGGTCGCAACCCTCGCCAACTAGCGCCGCACAATCTCTA
>JBAXUN010000004.1:0-37727 GCA_037129655.1 Actinomycetes bacterium | reverse complement strand
TCATGAACGCGATAGATGCGAGCCCCAAGCCAAGCCGAGATCGCGGTTGTTGCCAACGTTCCGGTGAGTCGATCGTCGGGTCCAGGAATGTTAAGTGCTTCTCCGACAAAGTCCTTGCGGGAGAGCGAGACAAGGACGGGCCAGCCGGTGTCAACCATCTCAGTTAGACGACGAGTCGCCTCAAGTGAATGGCGGGTGTTCTTACCGAAGTCGTGACCCGGATCAATGATGATCGACTCACGCCGCACCCCAAGTGCCAGTGCACGTTCTGCCTCGGAAACGGTGCGTTCGAGAATGTCCGCCATCACGTCCGGGTAGGACACGCGGTGTGGCCTTGTGCGAGGTGTTGCTCCGCCGGTGTGAGTGCAGACGAGTCCCACCGTGAACTCAGCGGCCACCTCGGCCAGTTCTGGATCAAACCCGCCCCACGCATCATTGAGTAGATCTGCACCCTCCGCGCAGACGACTCGCCCGACCTCCGCGCGCCACGTATCGACGCTAATCACCACGTCGTAACGCGAGCGAATCTCCGCGACGAGTGACGCTGTACGACGGATCTCTTCCTGTGCGTCTACCTCGGCACCCGGCCCGGCCTTCACCCCACCGATGTCGATGATTCCAGCGCCGTTGTCGATTGCTCGCGCAACGGCATCCATGGCTGCGACATCACTAAATGTCGCGCCTTTGTCGTAAAACGAATCTGGCGTTCGATTGACGATGGCCATAATGACCAAATCCGTGGGACTGAACGTTGATCGCCCGAGGACAAGTGGCTCTTGCAGTCGTGACATGTCCGGTTAACCCTCCCGATTCGTGCACCGTAGTGCCCAGCGTGGCATGCTCTGAGGGACAACGCTCACGAGGGGGCGTTGCGGAGTTAGGAGCGCAGAGTGACTTTTGTCTTCATACTCGCCGCGATCGTCGTTATAACTGTCATTGCGCTGCTTGCAGTAGGCAAATTGGGCGAACTTCCTGACACCACATCCGATCGAGCGCCACTTGCGCTACCCGATGACCGTGTCCTAACCAATACCGATGTTGACTCAGTCCGCTTCAACGTGGGCGCACGTGGCTATCGAATGGACGAGGTCGACGTAGTGCTCGACCGGATATCGGCTGAAGTTTCCGAGCGTGATGCTCGCATCGCCGCGCTAGAGGCTGCCCTCGCCGGTAGTGCAGTCCCAATTGACGATGCGTATGGAAGTGCTGAGGTTCACCGCGAGGAAGTTGAACCGTCACCTTGGGCGTAAGACGGTCCAAAGATCTCGCCTATGGTGCGGATGGTTTTGGCCGGTGCCCGTGGGCCACGAGCGCCGAGGACTATGTGCGATATCACGACGATGAGTGGGGTCGGCCGGTTCACGGTGATACCGACATCTTCGAACGGCTCACCCTCGAGGCATTTCAATCGGGGCTGTCGTGGATCACGATCCTGCGCAAGCGAGAAGCCTTCCGCACTGCTTTCGCCCGTTTCGAACCAGCCGCGGTAGCGGCTTTTGGCGTTGCTGATCGAGAACGTTTGCTCGCTGACGTGGGTATCGTGCGGAATCGGGCGAAAATTGATGCAACTATCACCAATGCTGGGGCTCTGCTCGCCCTCCAAGACCAGCATGGTGTGGGGGCTCTAGATGCGCTTTTCTGGTCACATTCACCGAGCCGGAAAGCGCGGCCGTCGACCTTGGCCCAGGTGCCGGCCAGAACGGACGAATCTGTGGCGCTGGCTAAAGCTCTCAAGGCTCGTGGATTCGTCTTCGTAGGCGCTACGACGATGTATGCAGCGATGCAGGCGATGGGTGTTGTGAACGATCATCTCGTGGGTTGTATTGCCCTCGGCGACTAGCAATCACGGCCAATCGTCGGCGTCTTTGGCCCTGCGCGTTTCCCTGCCGGGCCCGCCGATTCGGATCATGGGGCATTTAGGGGGATAATGGTGGAGAAGGCATCCGCCCGGCCAGCGTCGGGCGTACGAATGAAAAGGGGTACCCCATGGCCGCCATGAAGCCACGGACGGGCGACGGTCCGCTCGAGGTCACGAAGGAGGGGCGCGGAATTGTCATGCGCGTCCCGCTTGAAGGGGGTGGCCGACTCGTAGTCGAGCTGACTCCAGATGAAGCTCGTGATCTTGGTGTTCAACTCGCAAAGGTTGTTGGCTGACGGAATTTCCTCACCGTAGACATGACACGATGGCTCCACATAGTCGAATGGCCCCACCCTTTGGGTGGGGCCATTCGACGCATGAGGAGCAGGAGCGGTTGTCTTTGAGGAGCAGCGAGGGTGCGCTCGGATCAGTCGTCGCTTTGACGCACGGCAACCAGTAGGCCGTCGCCGACGGGTAACAGTGAAGCTAGCCAGCGCTCATCGTCCCGAATCGAATTGACCACCGCACGGATTGCAATGGTTTCCGCATCACGCTGGGCAGGGTCGGCAACCTTGTCGTGCCACAACGTGTTGTCGATGGCCATGATTCCGCCGGGTCGCAGTAGACGGGCAGCCTCTTCGACGTACTCGGGATACTCGTCCTTGGCCCCATCGATGTGCATGAGATCGTAGGCACCGTCCGTTAGTCGAGGGAGTACGTCACGGGCTCGCCCCGTGATTAAACGGGCTCGTCCTGGCGCAATTCCGGCTGCGGCGAAGACCTCTCGTGCATGACGCTGGTTTTCCGCCTCGATATCCACGGATGTGAGAACTCCATCCGGGCGCATTCCACGCAGCATCCACACCCCGGATACTCCCGAGCCGGTGCCCACTTCAACGACGTGTTTGGCACCGATTGCAGCGGCCAGTAGCCGCAGGGCAGCGCCCCCACCTGGCTGGATCGGAACACATCCGAGTTCGTCGGCTCGGGCCCGAGCATCGACTAGGACGGAGTCCTCGTTGATGTAGGTTTCAGAGAATTCCCATGAGGCGGCAGTTGCGGCCTGAGCGCGTTCGTTGGCATCCACGTACGCAGGTTATCCGGCCCAACCCTGCGAAGTATCGGGAACCTCCGCCTAAACCCATTCGTTTCTGAGTTTGAGACTCATATCGGGCTCTCAGGGTTTATTCAGGTCTGTGCGCGTTTGGTGACCGACGGTGGAGGGAATCCCAGTTTTGAAAGACCAACACGCAGGGCATATCCGCCCCCCGACTTTGGTCGCCACTACGTCTCACGAGGTGAAGGCACTATGAGCGAGAACAGCCAATGGGATACCAAGACGCCACCGGCGCCGTGGGCCGCACCGTCATGGGATGACGTTGTCCGCGACCACGGTGCGCGAGTCTATCGACTCGCCTACCGCCTTACTGGAAATCAGCACGATGCAGAAGACCTCACCCAAGAGGTCTTTGTGCGCGTGTTCCGCTCACTGTCTCAGTACACCCCCGGAACGTTCGAAGGGTGGTTGCACCGGATTACCACCAACCTGTTCCTAGATTCAGTGCGTCGTAAGGCCAAGATTCGCTTCCAGGAATTGCCCCAAGATGCGGGTGATCGGCTAGCTGGTCGCGAAGTTAACCCACTTGACGCTGTCATGGATCAGACCTATGAGGCCGATATTCAAGCGGCCCTTGACGCGTTACCAGCCGACTTTCGGGTGGCGGTTGTTCTGTGCGATGTCGAAGGGCTGACGTACGAGGAAATCGCCGACATGTTAGACGTCAAACTGGGAACTGTTCGCTCGCGTATCCACCGTGGTCGTGCGCAACTGCGGGAGTCACTTGCACATCGAGTGCCGTCCACCGCTAGTCGACTACCTGCCCGGGAGGCCACGGTATGAGGCATCGATGTTCGCGGTACGACCTCGTAGATCTGGTTGACGGACGGTTGAGCCCGATCGCCACCGAGCAGGTCCATGCTCATGTGGCTTCCTGCGCGCATTGCCGGTCCGCAGTGATTGCCTATCGTGAAGTGTCAGCTCGACTGCGGTCGGTGCGCCCGGCTGAGCCGGCGCCTGACTTTCTACTGCGGTTGGCATCAATTCCAATGGCACAGCAGGTTCCGGCTACGCAGCCCTGCAACGTTTCTTCCCTGGGCGCTTCGGAGGTGGTGAGCCTTGGCGATTATCGCGACGCGCGAGCGGTTTCCCCTCGTCCGCGGTCAGTGAAGATTGGTGGCATCACTGCTATCTCGGTCGCTGGGCTTGTGTGCGTAGCCACCTGGGTCGGTGTGTCCACCAGTGAAGTCGCTGTTAGCGTCCCGAGTATTCGACAGGTTTCGGTTGCGCCCATGATTTCGACCTTCTCGCAGGTGCACAGGCAGTCAACTCAGAGCATCCCATTTGCTAACGCGACGTACGTAGAGACCGACTATCAGACGACACCTCACCGCACATTTCATTTGGTGCCGTGAACGTACGGGCTCGAACGCTGACGGTGGCCAGTGGTCTATTCGTTCTACTCACGTTGGCTGTTTATGCGTTGGGTTCGGTGGATCGAAGCGCGACCGAGCCGAGTCAATTCGCGGGTTGGACTGGGCAGGCTTCGATAGCTGATCAGAATGACATCGCTGCGATGACTCCAGATGACGCTGTGGCGGTTTCCCTATTGGCCAAAGCAGTTCGAGCGGCCGGTGGATTTGCCGAGGCTGGAGTATCCCTTTCTCTACTTGCGACGAATTATCGGTTGATCCGCAATGCGTCGGCTGATGCGGTCGTGGCAGATCGACCATCGCTCGCGGTGGATGTGATCGGGGACAGTGGTCGAACTGTGGCCAGATTCTGGCTGGATGCCCGTACGGGGCTACTGGTGCGAAAGGACGACATGGCCGCCAACGGCTCGGTCAGTTCAACGCACGAGTTCACCTCACTTGATCTGGTTCGTCCGGCGTTCGCCCTCGCACCGACGAACGCTGACTCGTGGGGGTCGGCAGTTCCGGCGCAACAGGTGACCACATTGCGTCAGTCTGGCTGCGATTGCCCAGACGTGCTTCCAGGTAACCTGTCGCTACTTGAGACTCATGTGTCGAAACATGCAGTCGGCGGGCTCGATAGGGCCGTTCATCAAGTTTTTTCAGACGGTATCGCGGCTGTGTCACTGTTCTTTGTCAGTGGCTCGCTCGCGTCATCTGATGCGCAAGCGCTCACGCGAATTGGCTTTCGCCCCAAGAGCGATACCCAATCATCGATTTGGATTCGTCCGGCGCAAACCTCGAACGACGCATGGACTGCGGTGTGGGAAAACGATGGACGTATCGTTACTGCGATCGTGTCTGGTACTACCGATGATCGACGAAGGTTAGAGATGATTGTGTTCGCGGAGTCCCCGCACATGCGTGTCGACGATCTGTCGTTGGTGGGACGAATGATTCGTGGTTGGCAACGGCTTGTAGGAGTACTCGGATGAAGAAGTTTCTTGTAGGCCTTCTTGTCGCTGGAATTGTGCTGGCAGCTCTGGCATTTGGCGGTGAGCGATTTACATCTGCTGCGGTGGCTAACCGGATTTCGTCAGCCGTGAGTGAAGCGGTGCCGGGAATTGGGTCGGTGTCGACCTCGATTGAGGACGGGCCAGTGGCTCCTCAGTTGGCAAAGGGAACTCTGTCGCACGTGAAGGTCACCATGAGCGATGTCCCACTGCAAGGGGGCATGGCCTTAAGTAAAGTCGATGTCGATCTCACAAACGTGTCTACGTCGAGTCCGCGAACTGCTGCAACGGTTGTCGCCCATGCGACCCTCACGACTGATCAGATTCAAAAATTGCTGGGGGATGCGTGGAAAGTCACACCTCAGGGTGATTCGCTGAATATCGCTACTACAGGTGCGCTGCCCATCACCGGAACGGTTCAGCCAGTCGTCCAAGAGGGAAAGCTCAACCTCAATCTGACTGGCGTGACCGTCTTGGGAGTGCAAGTTGATCCTGCCAACATCCCGGCGATTATCAAAGACCGTTTGAATGGCCTCACTGCTGGCTTCGGCTCGCTACCGCTCGGGCTCGAACTTTCGACGGTAGCGGTCACACAAGCAGGGGTGGATCTAACAGCGAACGGTGCGAACGTCACACTGGATAACGGCTGAGAAAAACGCCTTCGGTCGAGATTGTGAGACGGCCGCTCGGATTCTCATGGTCTTCACAGGCAAGATGAAGGTTACATAAAACGTCGGAGGACATGATGGTTATGAATCCAGATGGAACGTGGGTTCCAGACCATGGTTTGGAACCACCTGAATCACAGGGAGAGACCATGCCCGACGAGAGCTTTGTACCCCCGGTTGCCGGGAACAATGGCCCACCGCTCATGCCGCCGACGTACGGGTCGCAGGACACCCTTGTTGAGCCTGCAGCCCCTGGGTACTTCGCCGCTCCCGATCCCGCAGCGCGAGTTGTTGGCCCGCCCGCGCCCGAGGCAGTGACGACGGCTTCGCCCGTTAGTTTCGAACCACCGTTTGTATCGCCGGAGCATCAGGCGTCGTCGCCCTATGTGGGCGCGTCCTATGCATCGTCTCCTTACCCCGGAGTGACAGGAAGTGCTGGCTATCAGGCGGCCCCTGAGGCTGTCTACGACGTTCCAGCGACGTCAACGGGACGAACAGGCGCGGGCAAGCTTGTCGCGGTATGCGTCGCCTCCGGTCTCCTTGCAGGTGCACTCGGTGGTGCTGGTGCTTTCGCACTTGCCGATCATCGTCAGCAATCGTCCTCGACGATTTCAGGTGGTGCAGTGCTGCCGCAAACGAATGCTGACTTATCAGCGCGGCCAAGTGGATCCATCGCCTCGGTTGCAGCCGCGGTACTTCCGACCGTGGTGCAGATCGAGGAGCGCAACGCCCAAGGTGGTGGCACGGGTTCCGGATTCGTTGTTCGTCCCGATGGCTACATTCTGACGAACAACCACGTTGTATCAGGCGCCGCCGATGGCGCTGGAACCTTGAGCGTGACTTTCCAGGACGGTACGCAGAAATCAGCAACCATTGTCGGCCGGGATCTGTCGTACGACTTGGCCGTGATCAAGGTCGATGCCACTGGGCTGAAGACGGCAACCCTGGGTAACTCCACAGGTGTCGTGGTGGGTGACAGTTCCATTGCAATCGGTTCGCCCCTTGGGTTGGAGGGCACCGTGACTTCCGGGATTGTGTCCGCTCTTAACCGACCAGTGACGGCCGGTGGTAGCGGTGAATCGTCCTACATCAGCGCAATTCAAACCGATGCGGCGATCAATCCGGGCAACTCCGGTGGCCCACTGGTCGACGCACAGGGCAAAGTGATCGGGGTTAACTCCGCGATCGCCTCGCTTGGCCAGGGCCAAGCCGGTGGGCAGAGCGGTTCGATTGGCCTTGGCTTTGCCATCCCGATCAATCAGGCAAAGCGGGTTGCTGACGAAATCATTGCCACCGGGTCTGCCACACATCCGATTATCGGAGTTTCGGTTGACATGACCTATGCAGGCTCGGGGGCGCAAATCACTGAGGTCACCCCGAATGGTCCGGCCGCCGCGGCTGGACTCAAGCCCGGAGATGTCATCACCAAAGTTGATGGTCAGGCCGTAGCAAACGCGACCGAGATGATCGTCGCGGTCCGTTCCCGTGCACCTGGTGAGACGGTTTCGCTCACGGCCACCAGCGGCGGAAACTCCAGAGAAGTGCGACTGACCTTGGGTTCAGATTCAACGACCGGCTGATCTTCGTCTTGTGCGCCCTGACCCAACCGGGTCAGGGCGCACAAGACGAAGTGATGACCGAGCGCGTAGTCTAGGGGTCTAGCGGCTAGTTCAGCTGTCCGCTAGGAATGGGCTCGATGTTTCACTAACGTGCGATGGGAGGGATCATGCTGGACGTTGGCATGGGCGAGTTCCTCGTCATCGCCGTGATCGCCGTGATCATCCTGGGCCCTGATCGTCTACCCAAGGCCATCGCTGATGTGACTCGCTGGATCCGGATGCTTCGTGATCAGGCCGCTGGTGCGCGCCGCGACATCGCCGCAGCCGCCGACTTAGATCCAAACTTCACCGATGAAATCAAGCAGTCGATGAAGGATCTTTCTGAGCTTCATCCGCGTCGGTTAGCCTCGTCTATTCTCAGCGATGCTGAGCCGGCCACTGCTATCAAGCCGCAATCGGCCAAGTCACCGTCTGATTCGGTGATTTTCGATTCGGACGCTACCTAAGCCGCTGAGGAAAACTACCGCCCAGCGGGCGTTAGTCCCAGTGACATACCCGCTAATCCTCGGGCACGCTGTGAGAGCTTGGCGGCCAACTCACGAAGAACTGTTGCCGCGGGCGAGTCTGGATCACTGAGTACGAGTGGTGATCCGTTGTCGCCGCCCTCGCGCAGCCGCACATCGAACGGGATGTTTCCCAATACGGCAATATCGTTGCCCAACTCAGCGCTCAACGTAGCCGCCACGGTTGCGCCACCACCTGAGCCGAATAGGTCCATTGGCTCTCCGCAGTGTGGGCACGGGAACGCGCTCATGTTTTCAATGACGCCGGCCACTCGCTGATTTGTCTGTTGAGCCATCATGCCGGCACGGATCGCTACTTCAGCTGCAGCGGTTTGCGGGGTTGTGACGATGATGAGTTCGGCATTGGGTAGTAGTTGTGCAACCGAGATCGCCACGTCGCCAGTGCCGGGTGGGAGATCGAGCAGCAGGACGTCGAGGTCGCCCCACCACACGTCAGCGAGGAACTGCTGAAGTGCTCGGTGCAGCATTGGTCCGCGGAAGGCAACGGGTTGAGATACGCCGCCGGGCTTGAAGGGCCGCATGGAAATGATGCGAACCCCATGGGCCTGGGGCGGCATGATCATGCCTTCAACCATCGTTGGCGCGTCCGTGGCACCCATGATGCCGGGGATGGAGTGGCCGTAGATATCGGCGTCGACGATGCCGACAGATAATCCCTGTGCTGCCATCGCCGCGGCCAGGTTGGCGGTGACAGATGACTTACCGACTCCACCCTTACCCGATGCAATCGCGTACACCCTGGTCAGGTTGCCTGGCTGCGTGAAAACGATTTCGCGCTCGTTGTGTCCAACGAGGGAGGCGCGCATTGCCTTGCGCTGCTCCTCGTTCATGACGTCGAGCTCAACCTCAACACTGGTGATTCCCGGGACGGCCGATACTGCGTCGGTGACTCGGTTCGTGATTGTCTCGCGCATCGGGCAGCCTGAAATCGTCAGGTAAACAGCGATTTTAGCTACGCCATCGTGGACTTCGCGAGACTTAACCATGCCAAGTTCGGTGATAGGCCGGTGAATCTCCGGGTCTTCAACTTTGGCAAGGGCAGCGTCAATGAGTTCGAGCAGGGTTTCCGACATGCTCCGATGTTACGCGAGATCAGGAGCGCGGCTCATCGCCGGTATCGCCAGTAGGGTCGATTTGCTTCGCGGACCCGCCCGACTCGAGGGTCGCATCATGGTCGACGGGCGTGTCGTGATGGCGATCCTTCTTTTTCTTCTTCTTGGTTTCGCGCTCATCAAGTTCTTCAATGATGTCGCGAAGTTCGCCACGAATGTAATCGCGAGTGGCCACCTCGCCGAGGGCCATTCGAAGAGAGGCAATCTCACGCATCAGATACTCGGTGTCCGCAATCAGTCGCTCGGTATTCGAGCGATCGTCTTGGTACTGGATGCGGTCGCGGTCGGACTGACGGTTCTGTGAAAGCAAGATCAGTGGTGCGGCATACGAGGCCTGAAGCGAAAGTAAGAGTGTCAGGCCAATGAATGGCCACTCATCAAACCGTAGGTTTGTTGGTCCAAGGGTGTTCCAGAGCACCCAGAACGCCACGAAGGCCGACATGTAACCGATGAATCGCCATGATCCGAGAAACCGAGCGATCCGTTCGGAAAGCCGGCCCACAGCCTCTTGGTCGACCGATGGGCGCAGCGACAGCCCGCGTTCCATCGGCTGGTCCAAACGTGGACCACGGTTGTTTTCACGTGCCATCTCACACCTCCCGTTCGTCCTCGGTGTCGTCCACGTCGAGGTCGTCATCCTCGCCGTCGAGGACGTCTAGGGAATCCTCATCTCGCCAGTTCTCCGGCAGCATGTGGTCGATGACATCGTCAACTGTGACCGCGCCTAGGAGATGGTCGTCCTCATCTACAACTGGAAGCGCCACCAGATTGTACGTCGCGAAGTAACGAGTCACCTGAGTCAACGGTGCCTGCGGCCCAATCGGCTCGAGGGTGTCGTCGAGGACGGCCGAGACCAACGTCGATGGTGGTTCACGTAGAAGGCGCTGGAAGTGCGCAACCCCTAAGTAACGTCCGGTCGGTGTTTCAAAGGGTGGGCGAACTACATAAACCTGTGCGGCAAGAGCTGGCGGAAGGTCTGCATCCCTGATTCGAGCAAGGGCATCTGCGACAGTCGAATCCGGTGGCAGGATGACTGGTTCGGGCGTCATCATTCCACCCGCGGTGTAGTCGTCGTAGCGCAGAAGTCGTCGGAGATCTTCGGCTTCCTCCGGTTCAACGAGCGAAAGTAAGGCTTCGGCTTGCTCGGGTGGGAGTTCAGAGAGCAGGTCGGCCGCGTCGTCCGGATCCATTTCTTCAAGGATGTCAGCGGCGCGCTCACCGCCAAGCGAGGCAAGAATCTCGATTCGGTCGTCCTCTGGAAGTTCCTCGAGGACGTCGGCGAGCTTTTCATCGTCGAGCGCGATAGCGAGTTCCTGACGACGCTTCGGGGTGAGCTCGTGCATCACGTTGGCGAGGTCGGCGGCGCGCAGATTTTCCACTGTTGCCAGCAGGCTGTCGACGCCCTGCTGAGGGTCGTGCAGTGAAAGCCCAGACACGGCATTCCAATTGACGGTGAGCGTTTCACCGCGCCGACGCAGTCCCTTGCCCGGCTTTCGAACGAAAATGCGCGAAACGGCCCAATCGCGGGTGCGTTCTTGCATGATCGCGACATCTTGAACCGTGACCACCTCGTCGGTTTCTAACAGCGTTACTCGACGATCAAGCAGCTCACTCATGACGAGGGTTTCACCACTGCGCTGTTCGAAGCGCCGGATGTTAAGCAACCCCGTCGTGACCACCGCACCGGCGTCGATGCTTGTTACCCGCGTCATCGGGCAGAAGATTCGTCGGCGTGGCTGCACCTCGATGACAAGCCCCAAAACGCGAGGGGCATTCGCACCGTGTCGAAGGGTCACGACGACGTCGCGCACCTTACCGACTTGGTCTCCGCGTGGGTCGAAGGCCGCAATACCGGCAAGGCGCGCTACGAACACTCGGGTCGGCGCTCCGCTCATGTGCTCAGAGTATCGGGCCGGTGACCTCTGGCCGACTCAGTTTCACTCGCGGCGTCTGTTCGAATCTGGTGCAACTGGTTGGATGGCGTTATGAGTGAGCGACACGGCAATGCGTTGGGGCGACCGCCCCTTGGTGACATGGTCACTCTTGGCATCGCTGTCGCCGCCATTTCAACGAGTGCACCTTTGATTGCGGCAACTGCAACACCGGCCCTAGCGATCTCCTTTTACCGGTGCCTGTTTGGAAGTGCGGCCACCGCGCCGTGGGCGTGGTTTCGACATAGGAACGAATGGAATGGGCTGTCTCGTCCCGAGTTGCGGGGTGCGGCATTGGCCGGGCTCCTACTCGCCTTGCATTTCGCGACGTGGATATCGAGTTTGCGGTACACATCTGTGGCGTCATCTACCGCTCTGGTCTCGACTCAGCCAATCTGGGCCGCCCTGATGGCTCGACGGGCAGGTGTCACTATCGACCGCAAAGTGTGGCTCGGGATCACGGTGGCACTTGTTGGGGTTGTCATTTTGACCGGAATTGATTTTGTTCTTGAACCACGCGCGTTGGTTGGGGATGCACTCGCTCTCGCCGGCGGTGTTTTCTCCGCGGCATACGTGACTGCGGGGGAGCGGGTTCGTCAAACCGTGTCGAACCCGGTTTATACGACGATCGTTTACGCGATGTCCGCCGCCGTGCTGCTCATCTTGTGTGGGGTCTTCCGAACGCCGATGTCGGGCTATGGCGCAAGCGGGTGGTGGACGATCATCGCGCTGACGATCGGCGCACAGCTTCTCGGCCACACCTTGATCAACCGCGTACTGAAGACCACATCGGCCACGTTTAGCAGTCTTGCAATTTTGCTTGAAATGCCAGGGGCAGTGCTTGTCGCTGCGATCTGGCTCGGTCAGGTGCCGCCACTGTCCATCGTGCCGGCGGTGATGTTGCTGTTCCTAGGTCTTGTCTTGGTGATCAGAGGCAGTTCCAGCGAGCAGCTAGTGGAATCCCCGCCCGTCTAATCGACGCTGATCTCACTAAGCGATTTAGCCGCGCTGTGAAGTTGCGCACAAAGCTTCCGTCAACACTAGTGTTGGACGATAGTCTTGGCTCCATGACTGAGCCCTCGCGCGAATGGCGCGCCCGCCGATCAAATCTTGCCGTTCCGGGTAGTAATCCGAAGATGTTGGACAAGGCCAAGGGCCTTGCGGCCGATCAGGTCTTCTTGGACCTAGAGGATTCGGTGGCCCCGATCGCTAAGGCCGATGCGCGCAAGAACATTGTCGCTGCCCTCAATGAGGGTGGTTACGGCAACAAGATTCGAACCGTGCGAGTAAACGACTGGACAACCTCGTGGACGTACCGGGACGTCGTTGAGGTTGTCGAGAATGCCGGGCACAACCTCGACTGCATCATGCTTCCCAAGGTTCAAAACGCTGGCCAGATTGATGCGCTCGATCTTCTGCTTACGCAGATTGAGCGGACGATGGGTCTTGAAGTCGGTCGAATCGGTATTGAGGCTCAGATCGAGAATGCCGCTGGCCTCAACAATGTCAACGACATTGCCGCAGCGTCATCACGCATTGAAACGATCATTTTTGGTCCGGCCGACTTTATGGCGAGTATCAACATGAAGACCTTGGTCGTTGGCGAGCAGCCACCCGGTTACACCGAAGGCGATGCATACCACTACATCTTGATGCGGATCCTGATGGCGGCACGGGCAAACAACAAGGCCGCCATCGACGGTCCGTATCTCCAGATTCGTGACCCGGAGGGGTACCGCCGCGTGTCTGAGCGCTCGGCCGCGCTCGGATTCGACGGCAAGTGGGTATTGCACCCCGATCAGATCTCAATCGCGAACGAGGTCTTCTCCCCGCGGCAGGAGGATTACGACCACGCAGAGCTCATTCTTGATGCCTACGACTACTACTCCTCGGCTGCCGGGGGTGGCAAAGGTGCAGTGATGCTCGGCGACGAAATGATCGACGAAGCTAGCCGCAAGATGGCCCTCGTGGTGAGTTCCAAGGGTCGGGCCGCGGGAATGCAACGCACCCACAGTTTCGAACCACCGCAGGACTAGTTTCCTCAGAGGAAATCATGCGCGCGGGCTATTCGACCTGCGCAAACGCCGACCTTGGTAGACACTTTTGGCTACGGGGCTAACGAGAGGATCGACCATGGGCCACTTGGCTCACACCGAAGGATTGACCGACATTCAGGGCGAGATCCTGGCTGCAGTTCATGAGTTCGTTGAGAAGGAAATCATTCCTAACGCGCAAGAGCTTGAGCATGCAGATGAGTACCCGACCGAGATCGTCGAGCAGCTCAAGGCCATGGGCGTTTTTGGGCTGATGATTCCTGAAGAATATGGCGGCCTCGGCGAGTCACTGCTCACGTACGCCCTCGCGATCGAAGAGATCGCGCGCGGTTGGATGAGTGTGAGCGGCATCGTTAACACGCACTTCATCGTCGCGTACATGTTGATGCACCACGGCACTGACGAGCAGAAGGAATACTTCTTGCCGAAGATGGCCGCGGGCGATGTCCGTGGCGCCTTCTCGATGTCCGAGCCGCACTGCGGCTCCGATGTCGCAGCAATTCGTTCCAAGGCCGTGCGTGATGGTGACGACTACATTCTGACTGGCCAAAAGATGTGGCTGACGAATGGTGGATCGTCGAATCTCGTGGCCGTGCTTGTGCGGACCGATGATGAATCAGCCCCCGAGTCCAGCGTCTACAAGAAGATGACGACCTTCCTCGTTGAGAAGCCCTCGGGTTTTGGTGAAGTCCTTCCAGGCCTGACGGTGCCGGGCAAGATCGAGAAGATGGGCTACAAGGGCGTCGACACCACCGAACTGGTCATGGACGGTCTTCGGATTCCGTCCAATCGAATTCTGGGTGGAACGACAGGTCGCGGCTTCTATCAGATGATGGATGGCGTTGAAGTTGGTCGAGTCAACGTGGCGGCGCGTGCATGTGGTGTGGCGCTGCGCGCATTCGAACTCGGTATCGACTACGCACAGCAGCGCGAAACCTTCGGCAAGAAGATTGCTGAGCATCAGGCTGTTCAATTCCGCCTTGCTGACATGGCTGTGAAGGTTGAAGCCGCTCACCAGATGATGGTGCGGGCAGCGCGCAAGAAAGACGCAGGCGAGCGTAACGACCTCGAGTCCGGTATGGCCAAGTACCTAGCGAGTGAGTACTGCAAGGAAGTTGTTGAAGACTCCTTCCGTATTCACGGTGGCTATGGCTATGCGAAGGAATACGAAATCGAGCGCCTCTACCGTGAAGCTCCGATGCTCATGATCGGTGAGGGGACAGCTGATATCCAGCGCATGATCATTGGTCGTCGACTGCTTGAGGATTACAAGCGTCCGTAGTCTGCGAAAAGGGGCACGCAGAGTTGTGACGATCGCGGATTTCGACCAGATCCAGGACTTGAGCGCGCTGTTTGCTCGGCAAGCTCAGGCGATGGCCGTCAACGGTTCTTCTGTCTACGAGGATTTGTGCCGTTCGACATCACTTGAGTTGAGTAGACCAGGCTTGCTGAGCGAAATTCTCAACCCGTGGATGCGCAGTCGTGTCGGAGACATGGTGCCGCTACGGATTCTGGGTGCCGCACATCGCCATGTGCTGGAACGTAAAGCGCCGGTTCTCGCACTGTTCTTTCCGACTGTTGGGGGCGTTGTCCCGCAGGATGGCCGTTCTCGACAGATGTGCTTTGAGGCGTTCGTCGCGGTCCTAGATGAGCATCGCGATAGATTGCCCGAGCTGTTGATCGGGCCGCCGCAGACCAACGAAATCGCGAGGGCCGCAGCTCTGGTTGGTGTATTGCACATGGTGAGTGCGCAATGGGACCTACCCATTCGACTTCATGAACTCGGTACGAGTGCTGGACTACACCTTCGTGCAGATCACATGCGGATTACCGGGTCGGGCCATGACGTAGGCCCGGTTGATTCTCCCGTCCAGTTACAGGACGCCTGGATCGACATGGACGCGACGTTGGCGAGACCGAATGTCATTGAACGGGTTGGCGTTGATCGTGACCCCATCGATGTGACGACTCCCGAAGGGCGTCTTCATCTAACGTCGTTCGTCTGGCCGGATCAATTGGATCGATACGAGCGGCTGCGTGGTGCCTGGAACTTGGTCGACGCGGTGCCTGTCGACCTCAAGTCTGGCGATGTGATCGACCATGTTCGATCGCTACGACTGCGCGAAGGCTCAGCCTTGGTGGTGTGGCATTCGTCGGTATGGATGTATCTCAGTGAGGCGCAGCGAGCGGAGTTCGACACGCTCATCGCTGGGCTGGCGCTCACTGCGTCTGCGAATAGTCCGCTGATTGAAGTGTCCCGTGAATTTAGGCAAAGTCGGGTCGGGTCGTCGTTTCCAGTCGTCATTCGCTCGTGGCCGATGCTTAGCCACATTGATGCGCCCGCTGGTGAATCGGTGGTGCTCGGGGATAGCCCGGCGCAGGGCTTGCCGGTGACATGGTCCACTCCGCACGTAAGTGGCGAGGTGTAGATCTTCCACGCTGACGGCGCGGTTGCTAGAGTCTGGCTATCACCTGATAGGTGCACCATGGCTGTCAAGGAAGAGGTACCGACGTGGTTGATCAGCTACCTGCCCGCGCCCGGGTTGTCATCGTCGGTGGTGGTGTTATCGGCTGTTCGGTGGCCTATCACCTCACCAAGCTCGGTGTCACTGATGTGGTGCTCTTGGAAAAACATGAGCTCACCGCGGGCACCACTTGGCATGCCGCGGGGCTCATCACCAGTGCCGGTTACCACACCGAAACCTCACTATGGATGTCGCGATACTCCCGCGATCTCTACTCGCGGCTAGAGGCAGAAACGGGTCATTCCACGGGCTTTCGTCCCGTGGGGCATATTCACATTGCCTGCGACGAGCCGCATCTGGAGAGCATCGTCCGCGAGCGGGACTTCCAGGTTGGCTACGGCGTCCCCAATGAGTTGATCTCGGCGGCCGAAGTTGCGACGTTGTTCCCACTGCTCAAGACCGATGACATTCTCGGAGCCTCATACGTCGTGGACGAGGGTCGGGCTGATCCTGTCGGTGTCGCGACTGCGCTTGCCAAGGGCGCAAAGCAAGGTGGGGCAACGGTTCTCGAAGGAATCACCGTCGTCGGATTCATCAAGAACGGCCGACGCGTCACTGGGGTCAAGACCGATCAGGGTGATATCGAATGTGAACATGTTGTGATCGCTGCGGGTCTATGGAGTCGACAACTCGCACAAGCGGCCGGAGTGGATCTACCTCTGCAAGCAGCGGAGCATTACTACTTGCTGACTGAGCCGATTGATGGGGTGAATCGCGATCTGCCGATCATCGAAGATCCGGGTTCCTACGGCTACTTCCGTGAAGAGGGTGGTGGGCTGCTCGTCGGACTCTTCGAGCCCGTGGGTAAGGCCTGGCATCCGGAAGGTGCGCCGAATGAGTTTGCCTTCGGCACGATTCCACCCGACTACGAACGGGTTACGCCATTTCTCGATAACGCGATGGAACGCATTCCAAGCCTTGCGACGGCCGGTATTCGCACGTTCTTCTGTGGTCCGGAGAGTTTCACCCACGACGTGATGCCGATGGTGGGTCCAGTGCCAGAGGTCGACGGTATGTGGGCAGCTGCTGGCTTGAACTCCGTTGGCATCCTGTCCGGTGGCGGTATCGGAAGTGCGCTGGCGTCTTGGATTGTTGATGGTGTCGCGCCAGTTGATATGGCCAGGTATCACGTCGAGCGTGCGCTGCCATTTGAGAACACCCTTCGCTTCCGCACTGAGCGCACTGTCGAGCAACTTGGTGTGCTGTTCGGTGATGGTGGATTTCCGAACTTCCAAAACCAGACCGCGCGCAATATTCGACGCACACCACTTCACGAGGTGTGGACAGCGAAGGGTGCGAAGTTCGCGTGCTCACATGGTTGGGAGTACCCTGAGTGGTTTTCGCCGACGGGGGTGATCCCCGAAGAGCATCATTCGTGGGATCTGGGCGAGCATCGCGTTTGGGTTGCCGAGGAGCATCGCACAATCCGTGAAAACGTTGGTGTCATTGACATGACACTGATGTCAAAGTTCCTCGTGCAAGGTCCGAATGCGGCGGATGTTCTTGATCGCCTTAGTGCGAATGATGTCGCAGGCGAGATCGGACGCGTCGTCTACACGCAGTGGTTGAACGATGCGGGCGGAATCGAAGCCGATCTAACCGTGACACGGTTAGAAGCGGACGAATTCCTTGTCGTCGTTTCCGATATCACCCACCGTCGTGTTGAGAAGATGGTGCGAGACGAAGTGCGCGCTGACGAATTCGCTGTGATCACAGATGTCACAGCTGGCTACACGCTCCTGACAGTTCAGGGGCCGAAGTCGCGAGAGCTGCTCACTCGGGTGGGCCCAGATGACTTGTCAGAGTTGGCATTTCCGTATCTCACCGCACAGTACATCGAGGTCGGATACTCGCGGGTTTTGGCGCTGCGGGTGACGTATGTAGGCGAGCTAGGGTTTGAGCTCTACGTGCCGTCGGATCAAGCAGTGTCGGTGTGGGAGACCTTAGAGGCAGCAGGGGATGATCTCGGCCTCAAGCCTGTGGGCCTCAGCGCGATGAATTCGCTTCGCTTGGAGAAGGGTTATCGCGACTACGCGGTCGACATCGAAAACACCGATACGCCAGTTTCGGCTGGGCTGGCTTTTGCGGTCGCGTGGGACAAGCCCACGGAGTTCCGCGGTAAGCAGGCTCTGAGTAAGTTGCGCAGCGATAAGAGCAGCCGGATCGTGTCGATTCGCATCGATGATGCTGAGCCACTTCTTTGGGGTTCCGAAGGTGTCTATAAGGACGGCCAGTGGGTCGGCTACGTGTTGGCTGGTGCGTTCGGACACACGCTCGGAACCTCTGTCGGTCTCGCAATCATCGACCATGCCGATGGAGTGACCGCCGACTGGTTAGGAAGCGGCGGCTTCACGGTGACTATCGCTGGCACCTCATATCCGGCAACCCTGTCACTGCGTCCGTTCTACGACCCTGACCGCACCCGCGTTTCTGGTTAAGCCACACCTAAGGATCTGGTTGCTATGGCAGTACCAACGCGTGCTCGAATCGTGATCGTCGGCGGGGGCGTCATTGGTGCGTCGATTGCCTATCACCTGACAAAGCTTGGCGTGAAAGACGTGGTTCTACTTGAAAAGAATGAACTGACCTCGGGTACCACGTGGCATGCAGCTGGGCTCATTACCAGCGGTGGGTACCACACTGAATCTTCGTTGTGGATCGCCCGGTATTCGCGCGATTTGTATTCTCGGCTTGAAGCTGAAACGGGTCACTCAACGGGCTTTCGACCGGTTGGTCATATTGTCACTGCGTGTACGCCACATCACCTGGAACTTATTCGGCGCGAACGTGATTTTCAGATCCACTTCGGGGTGCCTAACGAACTGATTTCTGCCCGTGAAGTTGGCGAACTCTTCCCACTGGCAAAGACAGACGACATCTTGGAAGCCTCCTATGTCGTCGACGAGGGACGCGCGGATCCCGTTGGTATCACAGTTTCTTTGGCCAAGGGAGCCAAAGCTGGCGGTGCGACCATCGTCGAAGGGGTGACTGTTACCGGATTCGTTCGAGACGGACGACGTGTCACTGGGGTCATCACCGATCAGGGCGAGATCGAATGCGAAACCGTAGTTCTGGCCGCTGGGCTGTGGACGCGTCAGCTCGCCGCCGCAATCAACGTGCAGGTGCCACTGCAGGCGGCCGAGCACTACTACATACTCACTGAGCCCATCGACGGCGTTCATCGCGATCTGCCGATCATTGAAGACCCGACCTCGTTCGGTTACTACCGCGAGGAAGCCGGTGGTCTGATGTGCGGAATCTTTGAGCCGGATGCGGCTGCTTGGTATCCGCAGGGTGCTCCGACAGAGTTTGCTTTCGGCACGATCCCACCGGATTACGACCGAGTGATGCCATTTATGGATGCCGCGATGGAGCGGATCCCAGCTCTGCAAACCGCAGGCATCCGTACGTTCTTCTGTGGGCCGGAGAGCTTCACTCACGACAACACTCCGATGCTCGGGCCAGTACCCGAACTTGACGGTATGTACGTTGCTGCCGGAATGAACTCGATGGGCATCATGTGTGCCGGCGGGATGGGTAGCGTCATGGCGTCGTGGATTATTGATGGGGTTGCCCCACTAGATCTCGTTTCACATGCGGTGGATCGAACTGTGCCATTTGAGAACACGTTGAAATTCCGGGCTGAGCGTGTCACCGAGCAGGTTGGTCTGTGGGTTGCCCCGTCTTTCCCCACGTTCGAGCAGCGAACGGCACGCAACATTCGTCGAAGTCCGCTGCACGATGTGTGGAAGGCCCGCGGTGCGCATTTTTCCATGGGTCATGGCTGGGAGCTGCCCGACTGGTTCTCACCCACGGGTGAAATCCCGGAGATTCCATGGACTTTTGGACGTGGCGAGTGGTCGCCCTTCGTTGCGGATGAACATCGTGCAGTTCGCGAGGCGGTTGGTATCGGCGACGTAACGTCGATGTCGAAGTTCTACGTACAAGGTCCGGACGCAGCAGCGGTGCTCGAGCGATTGAGTGCGAATGCTGTTGCCGGCGATGTCGGGCGCATTGTCTATACCCAGTGGTTGAATCCGGCCGGTGGCATTGAAGCCGATCTCACGATCACGCGGCTAGCGCCGGAAAAGTTCATGATTGCGGTGTCGGATATTTCGCATCGTCGTGTTGAGTCGATGATCCGACGACAGTTGGACACAGGTGAACGAGTCATCGTCACCGACGTCACCACGACGATGGCGCTGCTGACTGTTCAGGGCCCACTATCGCGCGAACTGATGAGCCGAGTGTCACCCGATGAGCTGTCCGAGGATGCGTTCCCGTATCTGACGGCTCGAGAGATTGAGATCGGATATTCGAGGGTGCTCGCACTTCGAGTGACGTATCTCGGTGAGCTCGGGTTTGAGCTGTACATCCCTTGGGATCAAGCGGTTTCGGTTTGGAAGGTGCTGGACGAGGCTGGTGCTGAGTTTGGGATGCGACCAATCGGGCTGGCGGCAATGGAAAGCCTGCGCCTGGAAAAGGGTTTCCGCGAGTACGCAGTTGATATTGAAAACACCGATACTCCTGTCAGCGCTGGCCTCGCGTTTGCCGTTTCTTGGGATAAGCCAGGCGGATTCGTTGGACGTGAGGCTCTTCTCGCGCACCGCGGGCAGTACCCGTCGCGACTTGTGTCGATCCTGCTCGACTCGGCTGAGCCAATGCTCCACGGCTCGGAGCCGGTTTATCGCAACGACGAGTACGTGGGCTACGTGAATGCGGGGGCATTCGGCCACACCCTGGGCGCTGCGGTTGGGCTCGCCTCACTCGACAAGTCTGATGGGGTAACCGCGGAGTGGTTGACCTCGGGCGAATTCGAAGTTGCTGTGGCCGGCAGGCGCTACAAGGCCGCGGTGTCGATCAGGCCGTTCTACGATCCCGATCGAACTCGCGTGCGCGGTTAGCAAACACCTGTTTCCCGCTTATCGATTGTCATGGCAGGATCGAGATGTGAATTCGCAGGACACCTTCGATGGCATGCCCACCCGACTTTTTACCTGCACGCCAACCAAGTTAGTTACGTGGTCGGACTGTCCTCGTCGATACCGATTCACCTATCTTGACCGCAAAGCCAAGGGCGCGCCCTGGGCGCATAACTCGGTGGGCGCAAGCGTTCACAACGCCCTACGTGATTGGTTTGTTGCCGAGCCGCAAGCTCGCACTCTTGATTACGCCGTTGAGCGCGTTGAAAAGGGTTGGATCAATGAGGGCTTCCGTGATGGCGAGCAGTCCCGCGAGTGGCGAGCGAGGGCCACCGATATGACTGTCGACTACCTGCGTGAGCAAGATGTGCAGGCTGACCCGGCCGGTATCGAGCGGACGGTGTCCACGGCCACGCACGGCATGGCGTTATCTGGTCGAGTCGACCGCATTGATCTACGCGATAGTTCTGACGGTGGCCAAGAGCTCGTGATCGTCGATTACAAGACAGGGCGCAGACCACTCGACGACAACGATGCGCGCACGTCACTTGCGCTGGCCGTCTATGTGGTCGCCGCATCGACGACCTTGCGCCAACGATCGCGTCGAGTCGAGCTGCATCACCTTCCGTCGAAAAGTGTTGCGACCTTCGAGCATTCACCGCAAACCCTTGAACGTCATCTCGGTAGAGCCGAACAGATCGCTAATGAAGCGGCCGCTGCGACCGAGACGTGGAAGGGACGGCTCAGCGTTAGGGCGCAGGATGCGGCCGATGGTGATGCAGACGCGATCACAGCGATTGACGAGGTGTTCCCAGCGAATCCGGGAATGATGTGCGCGTGGTGTGATTTTCGGCGATGGTGCCCGAGCGGTCAGGATGCTTCAGAGGTGTTGCAGCCGTGGGACGGCCTGGCCCGAACTGCGAATGAAGAGGGCGCAGATTAGGGAAGTTTTGCCCGAACCAACGAACCAGGTAGATCGTGAGTGATCACCACTTCGCTGCATAGGGCTTGAATGATCGCCAAGCCCCGGCCGCCGTCGTCAATGTCATGTGATGTGTCAGCGGACGACTCAGCTGCTGCGAACAACGTTGTGACCGACAGCGCCGGTGTCCACTGGCCGTCATCTTTACATTCCAAACACACAGTCGGGTCACCATTGACGACATCGGCAGCGGCTTGCAGCTGAACATGACCCGAGCCGTGCCTGATCGCATTGCTCACCAGCTCAGTTGTTACCAGGAGGGCATCATCTAAGCGGGTCGCGAGAACAGCAACGTCCGCACCAGACCATGCCGCGACGAGGAACTCGCGGATCGCATTTCTTGCCTGGGGTGCGGACATTGGCTCGGGGGTTAGGTCGAGCGAAAGTGTCGTCACCATAACTCTCTACCCCCTTTGTTTAGATTCCACACCCGATCTAACAGATTTTAATGAGCGGAACTCGGGTGGCCTAACGAGAGAAAAGCTCGTTCCACGCTTCGGCAGTGGCCAGCGGGTTCTCCGCATTCGGTGAATGTGCCGCATTCGGTATGACAACGGGGGAGATCCCCAGCGCCGCTGCGACCTGATCTTGTTCGGCGGTCGGCCACGCATCGTCATTCTCGCCGTAAACAACCCACACCGGGAGGCCGGCTGCAGCGAGCGCTACAAGTTCGTCGGTACGGTCGTCGGCGCTGAGCAAAATCGAAGCTTTGCTTCGCAACCCGTGCGGTGAGTTTGCTAGGAATCGCCCTTCCAGCATGTCGGCGACCTCTTGGCTAGGCGGTTCCCACCCAGTAGCCCGGTCGGCGGCATCCATAATCTGGTAGATCAGCGGTAACGGGGTATGCGGCAGTGCTGTGACCAGGGCGTTGAGATTGTCGTGACGAGTGTCGCTGATTGGTCCGGGTCCCGTACAAAACAGGGTCAGTGACGTGAATGACTCGCCACCGTCGGCTAGGGCTGCGTGCCGACTGACTAGGCCGCCGAATGAGTGTCCGACGACGTGAACTGGGCCGGTAGCAACCGCGTCCACAACATCCAGAAGATCCTGTGCGAACAGATCGAGGGTGTACGCGCTCTCGTCATCAGGCCCGGGGGACTGATGTTGACCCAACTGGTCGTAGGAGACCACGGACCACCCGAGTTCAACCAGTGGTTCGAATACGGCGATGAAGTCTTCCTTCGAACCGGTAAACCCTGGCACCAAAATCACGGTTCCTCGAGAATTACCGCGTGGGTCGAGGCGTACGCCGGCCAAACTTCCCCGTCGAGTGGTGATGGAGAGGTCTTCAGCGCCATCAGGAAAGGATGCTGCGGGTGGGGTGCTCACATAACGAATCGTACGGTCCCGCCGTGGATGCCCGCACGCGGTGGCGCGATTGCATAAGGTGGTACCGATCGCCACCGACCGCTTAACTACATTTTGCCAAAGGAGTTCGACAGCAGATGGCACGTCGAATTGCGGTTGCCAGCCAAAAGGGTGGAGTGGGCAAAACCACCACGGTGGCCTCGATCGGTGTTGCCTTGGCAGAAATCGGGCAGCGGGTTCTGCTGGTAGATCTCGATCCTCAAGCGTGCCTGACGTTTTCGATGGGAATTGACCCGGAGAATCTTTCCGCCTCAGTACACGACGTGATGGCCGGTGTACGTAGCGCTCAAGACGTGATTGTTGCCACCGACGAGGGTGTAGACCTCCTGCCCAGCACGATCGACTTGGCGCAATCTGAGGCCACTCTTGTTGGTAAGTCGAACGCGGTCTTTACCTTGCAGCGTGCGTTAGCAATGATCGACGACGAGTACGACATCGTTCTGCTGGATTGCCCACCAACCTTGGGGATCTTGACGGTCAACGCGTTGACTGCCGCACACGAGGTTCTAGTGCCACTTCAGTGTGAAACGCTCGCGCATCGCGGAGTCGGCCAGGTTATTGAAACAGTGGCTGAGGTCCAACGTGTGTCTAACCCGGACCTTGTCGTTCTTGGATTTCTCCCGACGATGTACGACGGGCGCACCACGCATGCGCAGGCAGTTCTTGCCGATATCGGCACTCGCTATGACATGCCTGTACTGACCCCACCTATTCCGCGATCAGTGCGATTCGCAGAAGCACCGGCACTTGGCCGGACGGTACTGAGCACCTCTCCACATTTACGTGGCTCTGAGGTCTATCGGACACATGCGCGTCAGCTCGTTAATCGTCCTGACGTGTGCTGACGACGAATCACCGGTGGTCTAGATCGTCGGACCACCGATAACGCTGCGATCTCGTAAATCGCTGAGTTCGTGTGCGTCCAAACCGAGGACGGATCCAAGAACTTCATCGGTGTGCTGGCCGAGCAGTGGTGCGGGTTTTGGCTCGCCGGCATCCCAGCCTGAAAAGTCCAAGACTGGGCCGGGCACGGAGTAGGTGCCGATTCCTGGTTGATCGATTGCATGCAGGATTCCGCTGGTGTGCATCAGTGAATCGAGCTGCTCAACCATGTCTGTGACGGTGCGGTATCGGCCCCATAGAACTCCGGCCGCATCGAGGGCAGCGATTGCATCGTCGCCAGAGCGTGATTGGAACCATGGGCGAATGAGGTCGTTGAGAACCCGACGGTGGGTGAAGCGGTCTCCGTCGATGGCGAAGTCAACGCCGAGGGATTCCTGCAGCCTGTCGACGGCTTCGGCGACACCGGTGAGTTCGATCAAACTTCGCCAGTGCCGTGGGGTAAGTGCCACCACCATGATGCGTACGTCGTCCTCGCATTGGTAATCAATGCCGAAACCGCCATAGAGGAAGTTTCCATCGCGAACGCGCTTGGTGTTGTTGATTTCTACGTCAGCTATGTAACCAAGATTTGCCATGGTTGCCACAGCCACACTGGCCAGACTGATATCGATGTTTTGTCCGCGACCGGTGCGATTGCGGACGCGCTCAGCGGCAAGTACGGCGGTCGCGGCGTACACCCCGGTCATCAAGTCCCACGCCGGCAGAACGTGATTGACCGGTCGCCCACTTTCGATCGGGCCGGTGAGCCAAGGTAGCCCGACCTCGGCATTGATCGTGTAGTCCACTGCGGCCTTACCATCGCTACGTCCGCGAATGAAAACCTTGATGACGTCCTCGCGTTGCTTGCGTAGTTCGTCATAGTCGAGCCACTTTGCGCCGACTGAATTCGTCAGCACAAATCCGCTCTCTGGCCCCGGCTGAGCGATGAGGGCTTGGACGAGGGCGCGACCTTCACCCGAACTGAGGTCTACCTCGATTGAACGTTTGCCCTTATTGAGGCCGGCCCAAAACAGGCTCTGACCCTGTGGGGCTAGCGGTAGTCGTCGCACGTCTGGTGCACCGCCGATGGGGTCGACGCGGATCACATCGGCACCCATCTGTGCCATCGTCATCGCGCCGCTGGGACCGGCAACATAGGTCGAAACGTCGATGATGCGTAGGCCCTCAAGTGGGGCCAGAGCGTCGTGGTTAACCGAGGTCATGCTGCACTTTATTGGACGATGCTGCGTTCGTCATCTCGCGTTGTCAGGATCAGGCGAGCTCGCTTAAGGATTGGCTCATCGATCATGTCGCCCTCGAATGAGAAAGCGCCGCTGTGCTTTGCGGCTTCGGCTAACACGGCCGTAGCCCAACGTCGCTGTTCGTCGCTGATGCCGAAGACTTTGTTGACGACGTCTACTTGGGCGGGATGAATGCAGAGTTTGGCACCCATGCCTAGCGCGCGTGCGTCACCTGAATCTGCGCGGATTGCTTCGACATCTTTCATCACGATCGCAGGACCGTCGACGGGTGTTGGCAAGGAGAAGGCGCGGGACGCAATCACCAGGCGTGTACGTGGGTAGCTCAGAACTTCAGGGCTGAAAGGGGCGCCAATATCAGCGAGGTAGTCCGCACTACCAAAGATCAAACGGCCGGGACGGGCTGCGGCGATCTCATCGAGTCGCACGATGCCGAGGGCGGATTCCACGAGAGCCAAGATTGCGATGCGCGCTGGAATCAGTGAACGCAGTCGCTCCACGTGCAGGGCCGACTCGACCTTGGGCAACATGATTGCATCGACCCACGGTAGGTCGCGGGTGGCTTCCACGTCAGCCTCGAAATAGGGCGTGCCCAGTGCGTTGATGCGCACGACGACCGGCTGTTCGAGACCGAGTTGCGTCAGACCGCTGCGTGCGGACTCCTTGTCGGGGAAACCGACGCCATCTTCGAGGTCAACGATCACCCGGTGCGCATGTGTAGCCAGGGCCTTTGGAATGCGATCGGGTGTCGATGCGGGTACGAATAGGTACGAGTGTGGTTGACCAGCGTGGCTCATAGCCGATCAGCCTAGTGGGGCCTATTCGCTAGAGGGAGCCGACTCTGGAGTTTTGCGAGTACGGCGCCGTTGACGTGGCTTTGCGGTGCCAGATTCCTTGGCCGTCACAGACTTTGACGAGCTGGACTTTGACGAGCTGGAACCACGTCCGGATGAACCCTGCGATGATCCGGAATTGTTCGACGAACTTCCGGTCTTTGAGCGGCGCCCCTTTGATGCGCCCGTCTCGCCGAGATCCTCGAGAGTTTCCGCCTCCAACCCGGCACGAGTCTTAGAGGCATGTGGCAACCGCCCCTTGGTCCCTTCGGGAATCCCAAGGCCGGTGTACACATGCGGACTCGATGAGTACGTCTCGATCGGATCGGTGAACGGCAAGCCAAGAGTCTGGTTGATCATTTTCCAGCGGTGCATGTCGTCCCAGTCGACGAGTGTGATCGCCACTCCGCTGTTGCCAGCGCGACCTGTACGACCAATGCGGTGCAGATACGTCTTGTCGTCCTCGGGGCATTCCCAGTTAATGACGTGCGTGACATCCGCGACATCAATTCCTCGCGCGGCCACATCTGTAGCAACGAGTACATCGACCTTGCCATTGCGGAAGGCGCGAAGTGCTTGCTCGCGGGCTCCTTGGCCGAGATCGCCATGGACGGATGCGGCTGCGAATCCGCGTTCAGTTAGATCGTCTGCAACTCTTTGGGCATTTCGCTTTGTACGGCAGAAGATGATCGTTAACCCGCGTCCTTCGGCCTGAAGTGCGCGGCCGATGAGTTCTTGCTTGTCGAGGCTGTGTGCACGCCATACGTGCTGCTCGATGGCGTCGACTGTTGAGCCAGCGTCGTTGGGATCGGTGGCACGGATATGTGTTGGCTGCGTCATGTAGCGACGGGCGAGCGCGACGATTTGCCCTGGCATGGTCGCCGAAAAGAGCATCGTCTGGCGAACAGCTGGCACAAGTGACACGAGTCGCTCAACATCAGGAAGGAATCCCATGTCGAGCATCTCGTCGGCCTCATCGAGGATGAGCGTGGACACATGCTTGAGATTGAGATGTCCCTGCTTGGCGAGGTCGATCAGGCGGCCTGGGGTTCCGACCACTACCTCAACGCCGCGTTGAAGTGACTCGACCTGCGGCTCGTAGGCGCGACCACCGTAGACGCACAAGACACGTACGCCGCGATGTCGGCCAGCCTTCTCAAGGTCGGTAGCAACCTGAAGGGCTAATTCGCGCGTCGGCACGATAACGAGGGCTTGTGGCTTACCCTTCTTCGCATCGGCGAAGTCGTCCCACTGTTCGTCGCCTGGCGCGACGAGGCGCTGAAGGGCGGGAATGCCGAAGCCAAGGGTTTTTCCGGTTCCCGTCTTGGCTTGACCAATTAAGTCAGAGCCGCCGAGAGCCAGAGGTAACGTCTGCTCTTGGATCGGGAATGCGGTAATGATTCCGTCCTCAGCAAGTGCTTGGACGATCGCGGGGTGGACGCCGAGTTCGGCGAATGTCTTGGGCTTTGACGGTTCAATCTCCGACGACGTTTCGTCGATGTCGATTGAATCGTTCTCAGAAATGGTGCTCAGGGCCTACTCCGTAAGTTCGCCGGCATCATGGGCGCACTGCCACATGTTCGTCAGCGGAAAAGAATCGCGAAAACTGTGGTGCGCCCGGACTTGCGCCGTCGGCGGTGGTCACGGAGAAATTCGATTGTCAGCCACCGTGACCGGTTTGGACCCTTTCAGTCTACCTGCTCGACCGCCGTACCGTTGCCAAGGACCGCCCAGCGCGACAATTCACCCGCGGGATTCGAGTCATCGCAGATGAAGTGGCGGTTGGGCGAGTAGATTCTCGGTTCGTGACTGAGTCTTCGAACGAATCGATATCCGATAATCCATTGGAATCTCCCGATAAGGCTGACCCTTTATACAGGGAGGGCGTAGTCGATCTACTTGGCGTGTTGGCGTACAACGAACTCGTTGCGTTTGAGCGGCTTGCCGCCGATGCGTCGTCGGCTCCTTCGCTATCAGACAAGTCGGCACTGGCGCTCATGGCGAGTGCAGAGATTCGTCATTTCACGCTGCTTGCCGAGCGATTGGCCGAACTCGGAGTCGATCCCGCGGACGCGATGGCGCCATTCGTAGACGCAATCGAAGAGTTCCATGCCCAGACGTCACCGAGTGATTGGTACGAGAGTTTGGTCAAGGCCTATGTAGGCGATGGGATCGCGTCAGATTTCTACAAAGAAATCGCTCATCAACTTGATCCTGCGACCCGCGACTTGGTTCTCAATGTCTGTGGTGACACTGGTCATTCGAATTTCGCTGTCGCAACCATTCGCGCAGCAATCGAACGCGACCCACGCCTTGCTGGCCGGTTAGCGCTGTGGGGTCGCAGGTTCGTGGGTGAGGCTATCTCGCAGGCGCAGCGAGTTGCTGCTGACCGAGACGGCTTATCGCACATGCTTATCGGAAGTGCCGATCGACCCGGTATGGATTTTGCCGACTTAGGAAAAATGTTTGATCGGCTCACTACCGCTCATACCCAACGCATGCAGATCTTGGGTTTGCAGGCCTAATCCGCGAACTCGACCCGCACGCAGTTTGAGTCGAGTTCGCGCATGTGCCGGTGCTTAGCTCGGAGTTCCGAATCCGATGCGGCCGCGCTCACTGGCACCGATTTCGACGTAGGCAATCTTGTCGCCGGGGACTAGGACGGTGCGGCCCTTATCGTCCCCGAGTACGAGTGCCGTCCCGTTCGTCACTGCACTTGAAACGAGAGCAACGACATCTTCTGGTGTCAGCGTGCTTTCAAGTACGACCTCGCGGGCAGCCTGCTGCACACCGATCTTGACCTCCACGCTGAAAACCTCCGCTGTCGATGTGCGCTTCGCTGATGCACTCATGAGATACCTATTCTGCAATTTGGGCGGATGAGCCCCAGCACTGGGATCCGTTCGCCACGTTAGTCAATGGAAACTTAACGGTTCGACGCTGCGGACGCTTCCCAATTCACGGGGTATTCGCCATCGGCGTAGTCGTTACGCAGGTGGGTGCGACAGCGGAAAGCTCGAGATCCCTCGCCAGCCGAGTGCGCTGATCAAGCGGGTTGCCTCTTCTCTGCCAACCTGGGTGTCCCCACGGCTCCAGTATCGAGCAGCCGTCTGCAGGAGTCCGGCCATGCCGGCAGCTAGGAGAGTCGCTTCTCCGTCCTTGAGGCCCGTGTCTTGTGCGATGACCCGACTAATCAGCGCGGCGCAACGGTCCGAGGCCTCATCGATACGTAGGCGCACTGCCGGTTCGTTGGTCAGATCCGACTCAAAGACCAGACGGAAGCCACCAAGGCGATCATTTACGAAGTCGAAATACGCGGCAGTCGCTGCAGCTACTCGTTGTTTGTTGTCGGACGTGGAAGCGACCGCTCGCTCCAACTCGACGTTCAAGGTGTCGATTGCTTCATCGAGTAAGGCGAGGTAAAGATCAAGTTTGCTAGGGAAGTGTTGATACAGCACCGGCTTGCTGATCCCGGCAGCATCGGCGATGTCGTCCATGCCCGCAGCGTGGTAGCCCGAAGCAACGAATACTTCGCGTGCAACGAGTAAGAGTTGAGCGCGACGTTCATCGCGTGGCATCCGCGAACCGCGGGTGCCACCTCGGATGGGGCTCGCCGACGCGGTCATGAGGTAACCCTACTCGCCGGTAAGTTCACCGGGCGCCACGCGGAATACTCCATGGGAGTGGCCGCTGGCGAATTTGGCCGATTCTTGTACATGATCGGCCCATTTCGCCGCGCAACGAGTAGGTCGCCTCTCCTAACGTGGTGGTCATGGTCGGATCACATGGAGCGCAGAGCGGGTTTGCTGCAGCTGATGTTGAAGCCGCTCTGGCGATTGTGCCGGGCGTAGCAAAGGCTTTCGTTGGCCCTAATGACGGCAGTTTGACCTCCTCTACGGCTGCTGATGTTGTGCGTCTTGTACTTGATGCTGACGCTGATGAGTCCTTTGTTTCGTCGTCGGTGAATCGGATCTTGCGCATGCAGTTTGGCCTCGTGCTAGATGGTGGATCGATCCAGGTGTCGACGACATCGGTTCCGGCACCTACGGTGTTGGTGCCTCGTCTTTCGGTTGTCGAGTCAACGGATGAATATGTGGACTACGGTTCCACTGTGGTGCCACTCGAGGGTGATATCGCATCGTTCCTTGGTCGATTCGGTGCCACGTCGGATGGACCAGGTGATTTCCACAACGATGTTCTCACGTCGGCGGCCCGTCATCCTTCTGGTGGACGGGTGTTCATCCCGGCAGACGATTCAGCCGCGACGGATTATGCCGATGCGGATTCTGCGCCCCGTCTAGCGATCGCCCACTTGACGATAGCGGCTCAAGGCCAAGGCATGAAGGCGTCGGTGTGTCTGTCACATGGTGGCGTTGACTTCGTTGGATCAGCATGTGGGTCGTCGACATCGACGGCAGTCAATCGCTCAGTGGCCCAAGCGACTCTCGGCGCCATTTCACATGCCATCAACCACAGTGAACTGCTAGATCTAGAAGCTGTCGTGATTACGAACGTTAACGATCAGCGTGTTGCCGTTGTTCAAGTTGTTCGCCACCCCGCTGGGGGTTCCGAACGTCTGACGGGCGCTTCTGAGGTTCGCGACGACGTTCGGCAAGCCGTCATCCGAGCAACGTTGGACGCGGTGAATCGCCGACTGTCCGACCAGTTGGGCGTGTGAGGAACGCAGTCTTGCGACTCCGCCGACTGGCTTAGTCCTTAGACTGACGCCATGTCCGCGATACCTCGCACTACGCAAGACTTACTGGCGAACCTCCCGCAGCCGTGGCCGCGTGAAGAGATCCTTGTGCGCAATGGGATTCTCTCAGTGCGACGTGCGCAAGGTATCAATCCTGATTCTGAGCCAGCAGTGTTCATCCACGGCCTCGGCGGCAACTCATCTAACTGGACCGATCTGATGGCGGTGCTTCGAGATCGACTAGATGGACTGGCCGTTGATCTTCCTGGTCACGGTTGGTCTCCGCCGCCGCGCGATGGTGACTATTCACCCCAGCGCTCGGCGGACTCGATAGCAGAACTGATCGGGGAATCATTTCCGGGACAAGCAGTTCATGTGTTCGGGAATTCGATGGGCGGGGCAGTTGCACTGCAGCTTGCCGCCCGTCATCCGGAGCGGGCCAAGACGTTGACACTGGTAAGTCCTGCGCTTCCGAAAATCGGTGTCCGAAGGACGAATGCTCATCTGCCAGTAATCGCGACTCCGGGTGTTGGAATGCGTTTGTACAAGCGCTATCTCGCGGTGGATCCGACCATGCGTGCGAAGGCAACAGTTGACGTTTGCTTTGCCGACCCAAACTCCGTCCCGCCAGAACGGATGGACCAAGCCGTTGAAGAGGTGCGACGCCGCGATGAATTGCCGTATGCGGGCGATGCATTCCTTAAGTCGCTGCGCGGTTTGCTCGCAACGTATCTCGACCGTTCGCCAACGAGGCCATGGAAACTGGCTGAGGGAATCGAGATTCCGACACTGCTAGTCCATGGCCGGCGCGACAAACTCGTTGACCCGATCCACGCCCATACCAAGGCGTTTCCGAATGTTCGGGTGCTTGTCATTCCTGACGCTGGTCATGTGGCGCAGATTGAGCATCCGGTACTGGTTGCTAACGCATGGCGGGCGTTACTCGGTACGGCTGACTAGCTATCGGCGTGAGGTATGTAAGAACGACTGAGGGGCAGCCGATATCGGCTGCCCCTCAGTTATCTTCAGATATCTAGTGAGTCAGAACTTATTCTGACTTCGGCTCGTGCTCGCCGCCCTTGTGATCCAAGAACCCATGTTCGTGGTGCTCGAGATAGATCTCGTCAGCCGACGAGATGTTGTCTGGCAGATCGATGGTTTGCTTCGGACCGGTGAACCACTTCTTTGCCGACAAGTGCCAGAAGGCCCAGAGTGCGATAAGCAGTCCGCCGAGTACGAGCGGTGCGTAGTTCACGAACTTCCAGTCGAATGCGACTTCGGCGCCGCTCGGAGCTCCGAGAATGCCGCGCATCCAGTCGGGTGCACCGGCTGGATACAACGGCATGATGAAGTAGACCGAGGTGATAAGGATTTCGGCAACGGCTAGCGGTGCCATCCACTTCCACTTCTTACCAAGGTTCCATGAACCCTGCTTGAAGTTCTCGCCCTGCTTCCAGCGGTAGTAGATCGGAATCGCGAAGGCTAGGTAAAGCCCGAGAACGCCGATAGACACAATTGCGAAGAACGCAGTCACCGTGTAGATCGGAGCCTCTGGGGTTCCGATGTTGACCTTCCAGAGTGCTGGCAGGGTCAAGATGAAGCCAACAACGGTGACGGCAAGTACGGCGTTAACAGGGGTCTTGGCCTTGTTAACTCGTGACCAGTACTGCGATCCGGGGACTGCACCGTCACGGCTGAACGCGAAGAGCATGCGTGAGGCCGAGGTAAGACAAGCCGTGGTGCAGAAGAGCTGCCCCGCGGTCGCGATGAGTAGAACGATGCCGGACATGGTCGGGCTCAATGCTTGGTCGAGGATGACTTGCACGCCACCACCGCCGGCTGAAACGGCGGCTGGGTCCTGTACAGCGAACAGGAAGGCAAGAAGAAGAATCCAGCCGCCGATCGCTGAGTAGAAGATGGACTGCCAGATGCCACGAGCAGCTGCATTTGATGCACCCTGAGTTTCCTCAGACAGGTGCGCGGATGCGTCGTAGCCGGTGATCGTGTACTGCGTGAGCAGGAAGCCCAAGGGAAGTACGTAGAACCAGAAACCGGGTCCGTCCGTGTTGCCGCCGAACAGACCAGCAGTGTTATTGACCTTACCTGTGAACACGCTCGCTGCGTCCCAGTGGGTCGCACCGGACTTGAGGCCAAAGATCAGGATCAGCAGGACGATCACCGCACCGGCGACGTGCCACCACACCGAGATGTTGTTAAACACGGCCAGCAGGTGGCTCGAGAAGATGTTCACCAGTGCGGTGAGGGCCAAAATGACGACGAACATGACGAAGACGCGCTCGAGTGAGTAGTTAGCAGCCCACGACTCAGAGAAGCGTGACAGGGCGAAGTCGAGGAATGTTGCTGCCCCGTAGGCCACAGATGCCACGATCGCGATGAGGCCGATGAGGTTCAGCCAACCGGTGTAGAAGCCTGCCTTCACGCCGCCGAGCTTGCTGGCCCACCAGTAGATCCCACCTGAGGTGGGGTAGGCCGATACGAGCTCTGACATACAGAACCCGATGACGAGGATGAACGCAGCGATGATCGGCCAACCGATCGAGATCGCGATTGGTCCACCGTTGTTCCAACCTACGTAGAACGTGGTGAAGCAGCCCGCCAAGATCGAGATGATCGAGAACGAGATAGCGAAGTTGGAGAAGCCGCTCCATGAACGACTCAGTTCCTGCTTGTAGCCCAACTCCGCGAGCATGCGCTCGTCATCGGTGAGATTCGAAATATCAGTCACGTGTCCCCTCCTTCGGGAACCCCTTACAGGGTCAGATGCAGCGGCGCTGCTTCTATGTTCAAAAGTGTGTCGGCTTCCACAGAGTGCATGGTGCACGACACGCTGGAAGAACCTACAAGGCAAAGGGGCACATTGGGGAGTGTTTTGGCAGGTTTGTTCGGGCGAGCCGCAAATTCGGTTGCGCTAGTTCGCGTCGATTAGTCAGATTGAGCGGCTTGATGTAGCCAGGTCCCGAACTCGGCGCTGTCGAATTCGGTGACGGCGCGGTCGTACTTTTCTAGCCCCCACGACCAGAAATCAAAGTCCAGATCGCTACTGCCATCCTGGATTGAGGCCCACAGCATCCAGCCGTACTTACTCATTAAGCCCCACAGTCGTGCCCGCGCGGTAAGTGCCTGCGAGGAGTATCCGGTGTACGCCGAAACAAGGCGCTCGAGGTCATCGGGATTGCCGGTGGCTTCGCTCCAGATGTTACCGATCTCGAAGAACGGATCGTTGTTTCCCGAGTACTCGTAGTCGATAACCCATAGCCGATCGCCAGCATCGATGAAGTTGGCTGCCAGAAGGTCGTTGTTGCAGGGAACGTTTGGAACCGGTCTCACCGCAAGGGCGTCGGCTATTGCGCCAGTCTGGGCAGCGAAATCTAGATAGCGATCCGGAAGTTGAAAGCCGCGTTCCCGAACGATCTGCAGATAGTGCGGTTGGAGTTTGAGCATGTTGAATTCGTTAACGAATCGTGGGCCAGCATGGAGTTGACGACAGGCGGCCCCGATCCGCTCGGCGTTGGCCGGAGTGAGGATGTCGTGTTCGTCCCAGGTTCGGCCCGTAACGAACTCCACGGCCAGCAGGCTTTGCGCAGGATCGTAGGCGACGACAGGTGGTGCGGCTCCGGACTCCGCAGCGGCGCGACTGTTGAGATGTTCAGCTTTGCGATCGATGGCAAGTAGTGAACTTTGCTCGGACGATAATCTCGCGACGTAGATTCCATCCGGGGTCGTCACCTTGAGATTGCGGTTCGTAAGCCCACCGGAAAGTTCCTCCACGGTGGTCCGGTTCGCAAACTGCGGGATGTGATCGAGGCGAGCGAGTAGTTCTTGCTCAATCATGCTCGCCTCTTTCATCTGTAAAGTGCGTATGGGTGACGCGAAGACCAATCTCGGCAACAGAGTAGAACCTGCGGCATAGCTACCGTCGAGTTCTACTTAATTTTGGTGTTTGCGCGGTCATAAGGAGCGCCCAGGTGCAGGGTTGCTCGCACTACATCGCCACCAATGTTGATGTCGTAGTCGCCGGTCTCCAGGTATTCACGCGTCACGACCTCATCGCTGGGGTTCCAGATGTAAGCAAGGGCGACGCAGGCGTTCAACGTTGTTCCGAAGGCTGCTGATGTCACTTGGCCGACGGCAAAACCATCGCGAAGAACTAGTTCGCCGCCCCACATCATGGGCGCGGCGTCGTTGAGGACGAGAGATACCAATCGGCGGCTCGGCCCCTGCGCCTTGGCAGCGATGACCTGTTCCCTGCCGAGAAACGCAATCTCGGTGTTGAGTTTGCAGGTGAACAGTAGGCCCGCCTCGACCGGGTTGTACGTCGGATTGAGTTCGGCGCTGAAAGCCCGATAACCCTTTTCGAGCCTCAGTGCGTTGATGGCGTAGTAGCCTGCATCGCAGATGCCGTGGGTGGCCCCGGCGTCCTTGAGCAGGTCGTAGACCCCGCTGGCGAAGTCCGTAGGAACGTAGAGCTCCCAACCGAGTTCGCCGACGTAGGTCAGTCGAGTTGCCCTGACGGTGAACGGGCCGACGTCGATGAGCTGAGAGGTCGAGAACGGAAAGCCACTATCGCTCAGGTCGGCCCTCGACACCGATTCTAGGAGAGCCCGTGATGCCGGTCCCATCAGGCCAAGTACGGCATATGCACTGGAGACATCTACTACCTCAACCTGCATACCCGGCTCACGGTGACGGCTGATCCACGATGCATCACGAGCCACCGACGCTGATCCGGTGACCCAGAGAAACTCGTCGTGCGCGGTGCGGGTGACGGTGACATCGGCTTCGTAGGTGCCACGTGCGTTCAGGGCACCTGTATAGACGACTGCACCGACAGGAACCGCGATATTCGCAGTGCAGAGCCACTGGAGTAGCCGCTCGGCGTCAGCCCCCTTAATGAGGAGCTTGCCGAAAGAGGTTTCGTCGAAGATGGCTACGTTGTTGCGGGTTGCTCGCTGTTCGTTGTCGACCCATGGGATCCAGTTCTGCTTACCCCAGGAGTACTCGATCGATGCTTCGGTCCCAGCGGGTGCGAAGAAGTTTGGTCGCTCCCAACCCATTCGCGATCCGAAACATGCGTTGGCGCTAACCATTCGGTCGTGCACTGGGGAGCGACGGAACGGGCGAGCAGTGTCGAACTCGCGGTTTGGCCACGGCACTGAGTAATGCAGACCGAGTACCTCGCCCACGCGAGCGCGGAGCCATTGGTTGTTGCCGTTGAACGGTGCGAATCGGCGAATATCGACCCCAACAAGGTCGGTCTGTGGTTCGCCGGCCACGATCCACTCCGCGAGGGCTCGCCCCGCGCCACCCGCGGAGGCGATGCCGACGGAGTTAAACCCGGCTCCCACGAAGAAGTTTCGAAGTTCGGGGGCTTCGCCAAGAATGAATTGGTTGTCGGGGGTGAAAGATTCCGGACCGTTATAGAACTTCTTGACTCCCGTCTGGTTCAGCACCGGCACGCGGTGGAGTGCGCTTTCCATGAGGATCTCAAAGTGATCCCAATCCTCTTCCAGTAACTGGAATTCAAACGGGTAGGGGATGGCGTCGGGGGAAACCCAGGGCTTGGCAACCGGCTCGAACCCGCCAACGACGAGGCCGCCAACCTCTTCCTTCATGTACGTGTAACCGTCTGGGTCGCGCAGGATCGGCATCATTTTGTGAACGCCGTCGATTTGCTCGGTCACGACGTAGAAGTGCTCGGCCGAATGCAGGGGCACATTCACACCGGCGAGTTGGCCAATGGCCTTTGCCCATTGCCCGCCGCAATTCACGACGATCTCGGCCTCAATGTCGCCATGATCAGTTTCGACGCCGGTAGCCGCGCCATCCTTCGTCGTCACTCCAACAACGCGAACCCGTTCGAAGATCTTGGCCCCGCGCATCCGCGCTCCGCGGGCTAGTGACTGGGTGACGTCAGTTGGGTTCGCGGTGCCGTCTTTCGGCAGCCAGATCGCGCCCTGAAGATCAGAAATTTCCAGTACGGGGTAGCGCTCGAGTGCCTGCGCCGGGGTGAGAATCTCGCACTCGAGGTTGAATGCCTCGGCTTGTGCAGCCGTACGCAAAAGTTGGGTCATCCGCTCGGGGGTGCGTGCCACGGTGACTCCACCGCACTGCTTGTATCCGGTCGAGAGCCCGGTCTCGGCCTCGAGCTCTGAGTAGAGCTGGGCGGAGTACTGAACGAGGCGCGTGCCAGATTCGGAGGCGCGGAGCTGCCCGACGAGGCCGGCTGCATGCCAGGTCGTACCCGATGAAAGCTGCCCCTGCTCGAGGAGAACGAGATCGGTTACACCCAGTTTCGTGAGGTGGTACGCCACACTTGCACCGACGATGCCACCGCCAATAATCACCACGTGGGCTCGGGTGGGCAGTGAACTCGCAACGACCTCGGCGGTCATGGGGACTCCTGGTACTGGGGGCCGGTGGCCTGTCACATTCCGATGTGTTGGACGCTAGCAGCCGGACGACCCCATCCGAAGAGTGCGTCCCTTTGCGGAGGCGGTAGGTTGTGCTGCACGCAATGACGCGGTTACCACGAACGAAGGACTCGACATGAGCGATCACTCATCTGCCGGCGGTTTCATAACGGTTGAGCAGTTGAAGACTGCCGTCGCCGATGGATCTGTCGACACAGTAATCGTGGCGATCACCGATATGCAGGGCCGCTTGGTTGGCAAGCGCGTCCACGCGCCCTACTTCGTTGAGTATGTGCTGCCGCACGGCACCGAAGGTTGCAACTACCTTCTAGCCGTCGACGTCGACATGAACACTGTCGATGGGTACGCGATGTCGAGTTGGGATAGTGGGTACGGCGATCTGGTCATGGCTCATGACCTCGCAACGCTGCGTCGAGTCCCGTGGCACCCCGGCACCGTCATGGTGCAGGCCGATGTTCACTGGCTAGATGGTCGCGAGGTTGTAGCTTCGCCCCGGCAGATCCTTAAGAAGCAGATCGAACGCCTAGCGAATGCCGGCATGGGTGCCTTCGTTGGTACCG
>JBAXUN010000039.1:0-18670 GCA_037129655.1 Actinomycetes bacterium | reverse complement strand
CGTTCGTTCGCGTCGAAGAGGGCATCGAAGGCTTGGTCCACATCTCCGAGCTTGCCGAGCGTCACATCGAACTGCCCGAGCAGGTTGTCAATGTCAACGACGATATCTTCGTCAAGGTCATCGACATCGACCTCGAGCGTCGCCGCATCTCGCTGTCGCTCAAGCAGGCCAGCGAGACAATTAGCGGTGCCGAGGACGAGCACTTCGACCCAGCGCTTTACGGTATGGCTGCCACGTACGACGGTGAAGGCAACTACGTTTACCCAGATGGCTTCGACCCGGCAACGGGCGAGTGGCTGCCAGGTCACGAGACTGCTCAGGGCGAGTGGGAGCGTCAGTACGCTGAGGCTCACGGACGCTGGGAGACTCACCGCAAGCAGGTTGCCGAACAGCGCAAGAAGGATGCCGAAGCTATTGCCGCTCAGGCTGAGGCTGCAGGCGAGGCCGCTGCAGATGCACCGACGTCGTACAGCAGCACCTCAAACGATCAGGGTGCACTTGCCACCGACGAGGCATTGCAGGCTCTGCGCGACAAGCTCTCTGGCGAGTAATCAGTTCACGCAACGTCCCCTAGGCCTGTTGGTCTAGGGGACGTTGTATTTTCGCTATGTTTACTCTGTGCGCATAGGGCTAACAGGTGGCATCGGATCAGGTAAGAGCGCGGTCGCGCGTAGATTCGTCGAACTAGGTGCGGTCGTCGTGGACGCCGATGCACTCGCCCGCGAGGTGGTTGAACCGGGCACGGCTGGTCTGGCCTCGGTGATAGCGGAGTTTGGCGCTGCCGTGGTGTCGCCAAACGGTGCCCTCGACCGCGCCGCACTTGCCGCCATTGTCTTCAACGATGCTGAACGCAGAGTTGCCCTTGAAGCGATCATCCATCCACTCGTTCGTCAGCGCTCGCAGGCACTCATCGATGAGGCAGCAAACGATGCGGTCGTCGTTTATGACGTACCGCTATTGGCTGAGCAGGTGGACACTGCGACAGATCGTCGTGTCGAGTTTGATCTGATTTTGGTTGTTGAAGCACCGGAGGGGCTCCGGCTCGATCGGCTTGAGGCGCGTGGTGTCAGTCGAGAAGATGCCGAATGTCGGATGGCCAATCAAGCCACCGATGCGCAACGCAGGGACATAGCCGATGTGGTGATCGTTAATGACGATTCCATTGATGTACTTAATGCCACAGTCGATGATTTGTGGTGGGAACTCTTCGGCGACGATGACCAAACAGATGATGACGACCTTGACGGCGACACTGTCAGTGGATGAACGTACGGTATTGGTATGACGCGTCCGGTAACCGACCTTGTTCGCAAAGTGGCGCCCTTCGAGGTGATCAGCGAGTTTCAGCCTGCCGGTGATCAGCCCGCAGCAATTGAGGAAATCACTCGCCGCATTGAGGCCGGGGAGCAGAAGGTCGTTCTCCTCGGCGCGACCGGCACAGGTAAGTCCGCGACGACTGCATGGCTTATCGAGAAGCTTCAACGTCCCACACTGGTGATGGCACCGAATAAGACCTTGGCTGCCCAGCTAGCCGGCGAGTTTCGCGAGTTACTGCCCAATAACGCAGTTGAGTACTTCGTCAGTTACTACGACTATTACCAACCTGAGGCGTACATCCCGCAGAGCGATACCTTCATCGAGAAAGACTCGTCCGTTAATGAAGAGGTTGAACGGCTGCGCTACTCGGCCACGAATTCACTTCTGACTCGTCGCGATGTCATCGTGGTGGCGTCGGTCTCCTGCATTTACGGTCTCGGCACGCCGCAGGAGTATGTCGACCGAATGATTCGATTGTCAGTCGGACAGTCTCACGACCGAGATGATTTGCTTCGGGCGTTGGTGTCCATCCAGTACACGAGAAACGACATCGCCTTTACTCGCGGAACGTTCAGGGTTCGTGGCGACACCATCGAAGTCTTTCCCGTGTATGAGGAGAAGCCGGTTCGCATCGAGATGTTTGGCGATGAGGTCGAACGGCTCATGTCGTTGCATCCCGTCACTGGGGAAGTACTGAGTGACGATCCTGAGCTCTACATTTTCCCAGCAACTCATTACGCCGCCGGGCCGGAACGGATGGAACGTGCGACGGCTGCAATTGAGGAAGAACTCGCAGGTCGACTTGTTGAACTCGAGCGTGAGGGCAAACTGCTCGAGGCGCAACGGTTACGCATGCGCACAACGTACGACCTCGAAATGATGCGTCAGGTTGGTTTCTGCTCAGGTATCGAGAATTACTCGCGCCACATCGATGGTCGTGAAGGTGGTTCTGCGCCTAACTGTTTGCTCGACTACTTCCCCGAGGACTTCCTGCTTGTCATAGACGAATCACACGTTACGGTTCCGCAGATCGGCAGCATGTATGAGGGGGATATGAGCCGAAAGCGGACCCTCGTCGATCACGGATTCCGGTTGCCATCGGCGATGGACAACCGGCCGTTGAAGTTTGATGAGTTCCTGGAGCGGGTTGGCCAAACGGTGTACCTGTCGGCGACGCCAGGACCATATGAACTTCGTCAGGTTGAGTCCGTTGTTGAGCAGGTGATCCGTCCGACTGGTCTTATTGATCCGGAGGTCATCATCAAGCCCACTAAGGGCCAAATCGATGATCTCATCGGTGAGATCCGTCTTCGTGTGGAACGCGATGAACGTGTGCTTGTCACGACATTGACAAAGAAGATGTCCGAGGATCTGACCGACTACCTCCTCGATCAGGGGATTCGAGTTCGGTATCTGCACTCGGAGGTCGACACGCTGCGCCGGATCGAGCTTTTGCGCGAACTCCGGCTCGGCGTCTACGACGTTCTAGTCGGTATCAACCTGCTTCGAGAAGGTCTTGATCTGCCCGAGGTTTCCCTGGTGGCAATCCTTGATGCCGACAAGGAAGGCTTCCTGCGTTCTGGCACGTCATTGATTCAGACGATTGGTCGTGCGGCACGTAACGTCAGCGGACAAGTACATATGTATGCCGACACGATCACTCCATCGATGGCCAAAGCGATCGATGAGACGAATCGGCGTCGCGCTAAGCAGGTTGCCTACAACACTGAGCGCGGACTTGATCCCCAACCATTGCGCAAGCGAATTCAGGACATCACCGACCTGATCAGCCGCGAAGACGCCGACACTCAAGAGTTGCTGGGTGGGGGCGGACGTCAGCAAAGTCGCGGCAAGGCGCCGCTGTCAGGTATGTCCTCAGGTGGTGCACGTGATCTCGCGGCCATTCCAGCGCAGGATCTAGCCGATCTCATTGCCCAACTCAGTGATCAGATGCATGCGGCTGCCGCAGAACTGCAGTTCGAACTTGCCGCCCGGCTACGTGACGAGATCGGAGACTTGAAGAAGGAACTCCGATCCATGCAGGCCGCTGGTCACGCCTAAGGTGTCTGCTTCTTCGATCGAGTTAGTGTGATCATGTGAGCAGTCAACGGGGATGGGTGTACTCGTGGCCGGCAATCATCGTCGGCTTTCTTCTATGCATCATCCCCGGTTTCATCCTGCTGTGGCGTCGACCTGACACGCCTCTGCGTACGAAATGGATCGTGACTGGCGTGATTGCGCTGGTCGTGACCTTTGGCGCCGTGAACGGCAACGCTAACCCGCCACATGTTGATGTGGGCGCACCTGTCACGACTGCGTCATCGCAGCCCTCGGATACTGCCGCGCCACTGACGTCGACGCCCAGTCCTTCAGCAGCCACAACGGCACATCCTCAGTCGTCGTCAGCATCTGCTCGACCAACCACACATCCATCGCCCATCCATGTTCCTTCGCCGTCACCTATCCACGCCAACTCTCACTCGGTGCTCAACGCTGCGCAAAACCTGCCGGTTAAGGGACGGGCGCCGAAGACTGGATACTCGAGGTCGCAATTCGGGCCGGCATGGTTCGATACCGATGGCAACGGTTGCGATACCCGTGATGACATGTTGCGTAAATACCTACATGACGCCGTGTTCGAGGGCTCGTGCATCGTGCTTGGCGGCACTCTCAACGATCCTTACACGGGCAAACCTGTCAACTACGTGCGCGGTGGTTACGACGAGGTCGACGTCGATCATATGGTGTCGCTATCTGATGCGTGGCAGACCGGGGCGCAGTATTGGCCGGCTGAAAAGCGTCTGGCATTGGCAAACGATCCTCTGAACCTTCAGCCGACAGCCGCTTGGGTTAACCGGCAGAAGAGCGACTCGGATGCCGCCTCGTGGCTGCCGTCGAATCAGGCGTATAGGTGTGAGTTCGTTGCTCGTCAGGTCGCCGTGAAGCAGAAGTATCGGCTCTGGGTTACCGCCTCGGAGCAGGCGGCCATGGTGTCGGTCTTGCAACGCTGTGCGTCTCTAGCCCTGCCGGCACCTGGGCCTAACCCCACGCTCGCGGTCTAAGCCGAACGGGTGGCTTTAAACCGAACCGCTTCGGTAGCGGTAGATCCGTGCCGAAGATGGTGGGGAGATCCTTTCTCGTGGGGGGCACCGCCGTTGGCGAGCGGCGTCAGGTGAACCACACAACGAGGCCTCGTCTCCAGGGGGGGACGGGGCCTCGTGTCTTTTATGTGCGACTTTGCACGGACATGAGCCGCGGTCGCGCCATTCGTCTAAATGTGGCCTCTGTGAGCCCGACGTGCCATTGGGATACTAAAGGCCTCCGCCGTGACCGGCACAGGTGTCGCCATTGAAGTCGGAGTTCGTGCCATCCGGACATAGCGTATCTGAGTATGTGACTCCAGCGAGGTTCGCACCCGTCAGATTCGCAAACAGCAGGAACGCACCCGTCAGATTCGCATTCTTCAGCTGTGCGCCAGTCAGGTTCGCGCTAAACAAAGCCGTCCGGGTCAGGTCCGCACGGGTCAGGTTTGCGCCAGTCAAGTCACTGCCGCCCGCGTTCGCAAAAGTCAGGTTTGCACGAGATAGGTTCGCATGGGAGAAGTTCGAGCCAGAAAGGTTCGCACCGTCCAACCTTGCATCCTTCAACTTCGCACGGGACAGGTTCGCATTGCCGTACGCAGCGATGAGAATCGCATGGTTCAGGTTCGAACCGGACAGGTTCGCACCATTAAGGGTGGCTTGAGTCAGGTCCGCGCTGGTGAGGTTTGCATTCTTCAGGTTTGCATTCCTCAGGTTCGATTTTCTGAGGTGAGCAAGAGTCAGGTTCGCATTTCTTAGCTTTGCACCTGTTAGGTCCGCATCGGACAGGTCGGCGCTGCTCAGGTTCGCGCCCAGTAAATTGGCACGCATCAGTAACGCGTTACGGAATTCAGCACGGATGGCAAGTGCACCGGCCATGTTCGCACTGTCAAGATCCGCGTCCGTCAGGTTTGCATCGGTCAGGTCTGCACCTGTCAGGTTTGCAAAAATCAGGTATGCGTCGGTTAAGTTGGCACTGCTTAGGTTGGCACTGGTTAGGTTGGCAAAGGTCAGGTTTCCGAGGGTCAGGTCCGCGCCGGTCAGGTTTGCGCCAGTGAGGTTTGCTCGAACAAGCCTCACATGGGTCAAGGAGCAATTCGAGAGATCGACATTGGGGCCGGGTTTCGCAGCGCAGTTAACGGCAGTCTTGGCGGCCATGCGCGCTCCAGAAGCGGTCGCGGCGGCCGTATTCATCGCCGAGGAGAGGGCGATCGCGCCCGCCATTAGGCCAACAACAAAGGGAATACGAGTCATTTTCACTTCGGCTCCTATCGGCGGTTCGTGCAGACAATGAAAAATAGTCGCGACACGTTGCCCTTGGAACCGGTAGAGAGGAATCGTTGATGAATAAAAGACCCGGCCGGTAGTCGCGAGAGAACAAGCCGCACTTGCCGAGTGATGCCAGTCATTGCTCGGACTTTATGCTTGAGGACGGTTCACCAGCCGCGTTCGAGCCATTTGTCTAGCTGTGGCCGTTCTGCGCCGAGTGTCGTGTCACTTCCGTGGCCGGGGTACACCCACGTCTCGTCTGGTAGCGAATCGAAGGTCTTGGCCCGCACTGAGTGAACCGAGTGAGGCCTCGTCCCGGGGGATGAGGCCTCACTGTCTTTCTACTGGCCGAGCAGCTGTCACTGGCGGTGTGCAAGGCGAACATGCGCGCCACCAATTGCGCTAAATATCGCCTTCGAGAATTTCCGGTGGGGTGGTCAGATACTGACCCAAGTTCGCGTGCACCCAAGAACGAGCCATGTCGGTGGACAAGTCGGCCGATTCCTTGTTATCCCAGATACCAACAGAAGCGCCTTCACCATCACCGGTCTCGAGCCAGTAGTACTCATGGAAACCCTGCATCGTGCTCAGCATGTCGCGAAATTCGCCACGGATCAGTGAGTCGATGGTTTCGTGATTTGCCGGATCGTACTTGTAGCGACGAATGATTGCGAACATGGGCGTCAGCCTCCGATTATTGCTCACCGTGGTGGACACTTGACTCTAGGAGCGCATTATATTCCGGTCAATAGACCACTCCCACATTTCATGATCCGGCAATTACCGTGACTCATTAGGACCCATCCGGTGTTACCAACCGCGCTGAAGCCATTCGTTTAGTTGTGGACGTTCTGCACCTAACGTCGTGTCGTTACCGTGTCCTGGGTAGACCCATGTCTCATCGGGTAAGGCGTCAAACACCTTGGAAACGATGCCTGTGTGAAGGCTTGCGAACTCTTCAGGTGTTGTTGTCCGGCCAATGCCACCCGGAAACAGACAGTCGCCAGTCCAAATATGTGGCGCACCAGTCGGATCGTTATAGATCAATGCGATGGACCCAGGTGTGTGCCCGACAAGGTGAATCACGGTGAGCGTGACATCACCTACTTCGATCTCCGCACCTTCGTCCACCTTACGATTGGTGGGTACGCCGATCTCGTAAGCATCGATCTCGTGGGCAATCGTAGTGGCCCCAGTCGCCTGCGCTACCTGTTCCAGAGCGGCCCAGTGGTCGCGGTGGGCGTGCGTCGTGACAATGGCGTCCAGTCCGCCATCGCCGATGAGCGCGATCAGTCGATCGGCTTCCGCTGCCGCGTCGATGAGGACCTGCGAACCGGTTTTAGTGCACCGGAGCAAATATGAATTGTTGTTGTACTCACCAACTGCGAGTTTCGAAATCACCAGATCGGGGAGTTCGCGTACGACCGCATCTCCGCCAACAACTACATCGCCTGTATATGTCATGGCTTCATCCTCTCAGTCACCATGCTGGTGGCACACCTGGCGGGTTCCCATACTCGTCGAGAACCGATGATGGAGTGCCGCGCCCAAGCCGCCACGTGAGTACATCCACGGCAGGACCAGTGACCGAAACCGTGCCGCTGCGTGCCTCTATGAATGCCAATGTGCGTGCCACGAACGTGTTATCGAAATCGCCGTAGCTAAAGTCTGCGAGTCCCAAATCGGCATGATGGATCGTTACTTCACGCCAACGGGCAAAGCCCAACTCGTGAGCCGGAGTATTCGGTGGAGTGGACGGCGGGGGAGCGCCGAAGATCACGAGTCGCTGCAGGGCGTCGGAATCGGCGTCCGCCAACGCGCCCATCGCGGTGGCGAGGCGCTCAGCGCTTGATGCGATGTCGTCGCGTAAGACGTCGGCGCTGCGATTGGCGCCCCGCCCGATGTCAGCATCACGTGACTCCATTGATGGATACATCGACGTTCGCACGTCCGTTAGGGCCCACTGAACGAGGTTGGCGATGCCGTCCGCATTTCGTGCGATGTGGGTGAGGCAGTGCCCGATTGTCCACCCGGGGAGTAGTGACGGCAGTTGAACTTCGACGTCCGAGAGTGGCGCGATGGAGGCTCTCAGGCGCATTGTGGCGTGATCAACCTGGCTCAGGTCACCGGCCAGTTGCTCGCGTCCAGCATCATGCGTCATAACCGAATTGTAATGCGCTCCACCGCGTCCCGGCCCGAAACACATAGGCCGATATGTGCATGTCAGCCCCTGCGGTTAGCCTGTGAGGGCACAGGCAGCAGAATCGGTCAGCTGGGGTTCACTCAGACGTTACGATCCAACAAGAACAGGACCGGTACGTGGCAGACAGGCTCGTTATCCGCGGGGCACGTGAGCACAATCTGAAAGACGTCTCACTCGACTTGCCTCGTGATGCGCTCATTGTCTTCACTGGTTTGTCCGGTTCGGGAAAGTCGAGCCTGGCGTTCGACACGATCTTCGCTGAGGGTCAGCGTCGTTACGTAGAAAGTCTTTCCGCCTACGCACGTCAGTTCCTTGGCCAGATGGATAAGCCCGATGTGGACTTCATCGAAGGTCTCTCACCGGCCGTGTCCATCGATCAGAAGTCCACCAGTCGCAACCCGCGCTCCACAGTGGGCACGATCACCGAGGTTTACGACTACCTGCGCCTGCTTTACGCGCGTGCAGGGCGGCCCCATTGCCCACAGTGTGCGCGGCCTATTGCCCGTCAAACTCCACAGCAGATCGTAGATCGGTTGATGGAGATGGAAGAAGGCACCCGATTCCAAGTCTTGGCGCCGGTGATTCGTGAGCGCAAGGGGGAGTACGGCGAGCTATTCCGTCAACTTCAGGCGCAGGGCTTCTCACGCGCTCGCATCGATGGAGTCGTCCATTCACTTGCCGAGCCGCCAACGCTCAAGAAGCAGGAAAAGCACACGATCGAGGTCGTCGTCGACCGGTTATCGGTCAAGGCCGAGTCGAAGCGTCGGCTAACCGACTCCGTTGAAACGGCCCTGAGACTTTCCAGCGGTCTTGTGACTCTGGAATTCGTCGACCTGCCCGAGGCAGATCCCAACCGCGAGCGCATGTTTTCCGAGCACCTCGCCTGTCTGTACGACGACCTCTCCTTCGAAGAGCTAGAGCCTCGGTCTTTCTCCTTCAACTCACCGTTCGGCGCCTGCCCGGATTGCAGTGGGCTTGGCACGAAAATGGAAGTGGACCCCGAACTCATCGTGAGTGACCCGTCGATGACTCTCGATGAGGGTGCGGTCGGTCCGTGGTCGAGCGGCCATATCTCCGACTACTTCGGCCGCCTGCTCGAAGCTCTGGGTGAGGAATTCGATTTCAGTCTCGATACCGCGTGGCAAGACATCTCCGCCAAGGGTCAACAGGCGATCATGTACGGCCACACCACCGAGCTGCATGTTCGCTATAAGAACCGTTACGGACGAGCACGCAACTACAGCACCGCATTCGAGGGTGTCATTCCGTACGTTCAGCGACGCCACACCGAGGCTGAGAGCGACACGAGTCGCGAACGGTACGAGGGCTACATGCGCGAAGTGCCATGTGTGGCCTGCAATGGTGCCCGGCTAAAGCCCATCAGCTTGGCGGTCACGCTTGGCGGCAAATCAATCTCCGAAGTCGCCAGCATGCCGATCGGCGACTGCGCGGACTTCCTATCAGATCTCGAGCTCAGCGCTCGCGAACGTCAAATCGCAGAGCGAGTGCTCAAGGAGGTCAATGAGCGCCTCACTTTCCTTGTTGACGTAGGCCTCGACTACTTGAGCTTGTCTCGTCCTGCGGCAACGTTGGCTGGTGGTGAGGCACAGCGCATTCGTCTCGCGACTCAGATTGGTTCCGGGCTCGTGGGCGTGCTCTACGTCTTGGACGAACCAAGCATTGGGCTCCATCAACGCGATAATCGACGACTCATCGAGACGTTGATTCGTCTGCGCAACCTCGGAAACACTCTGATCGTCGTTGAGCATGACGAAGATACGATCCGGGTCGCCGATTGGATTGTCGACATTGGTCCAGGTGCAGGCGAGCACGGTGGAGAGATTGTCGTTTCCGGTACGTATGAAGACCTGATTACCAATCCGAGGTCCATGACAGGACAGTACCTGTCGGGTGCACGATCCATCGAGATTCCGAGTGTCCGACGTCCCACCACTCCGGGGCGTGAACTTACGGTTGAAGGTGCCCGCGAACACAACCTGCACGATGTCGATGTCACGTTCCCGCTGGGCTGCTTTGTTGCGGTCACAGGAGTAAGCGGTTCGGGTAAATCCACCCTCGTTAACGACATTCTTTACACGTCTTTGGCGCGCGAACTCAATGGTGCTCGTTCTGTACCTGGACGGCACAAGCGCGTTCGCGGCATGGAACATCTCGACAAAGTCGTTCACGTCGATCAGAGCCCAATCGGACGTACCCCGCGATCGAACCCGGCAACTTACACCGGTGTCTTCGACCATGTACGCAAGCTCTTCGCAGAGACTCCAGAAGCGAAGATGCGCGGATACCTACAGGGTCGGTTCTCGTTCAACGTCAAGGGTGGGCGTTGTGAGGCTTGCACAGGAGACGGCACGATCAAGATTGAGATGAACTTCCTGCCGGATGTATACGTGCCGTGCGAGGTTTGTCACGGGGATCGGTACAACCGTGAAACCCTCGAGGTGCACTTCAAAGGCAAGACAATTGCCGAAGTCCTGAACATGCCGATCGAAGAGGGACTTGAATTCTTCGCGGCTGTGCCGCCAATCGCTCGACATCTGCGCACCCTGGTGGATGTTGGCCTCGGCTACGTACGCCTCGGTCAGCCTGCGCCGACCCTGTCCGGCGGAGAGGCTCAACGCGTGAAACTTGCCTCTGAGCTTCAGAAGCGTTCGACGGGACGAACCGTTTACGTCCTTGACGAACCGACGACAGGTCTGCACTTTGAAGATATTCGACGTCTGCTCGGTGTACTGCAGTCGCTGGTTGATAAGGGCAATTCGGTCATCGTGATCGAACATAATCTCGACGTCATCAAGACTGCCGATTGGCTTATCGACATGGGTCCCGAGGGTGGTCATCGCGGTGGCTCGGTTGTCGCCACCGGCACGCCCGAGGAAGTGGCACTGGTGGAAGCCAGCCACACTGGAATGTTCCTGAAGGAAATCTTCGCTAGGAGCGGTACTTCCTCAGCAACTTCGAAGAAAACCCCGGCGCGACGTAAGAAGCAGGTTGCGTCATGAGCGACTACGGTAAATACATGACTGACACGAATCTTGAAACTGCTAACGATCAATCACTGCTGAGCCGCCGGAACGTACTAGTGTGTGGCGCCGTCGTGGTTGGTGCTGGTTTGCTTAGCGGATGCGGATCTAACAGCGACACATCGACAACTGACAGCAGCGGACAAAGCACGACGGGCGCTGGTGGCCAAACGGGCGCTGCAGGCGGCATGCAGATCGCTACCGCAGATGTGCCTGTTGGCGGCGGAAAGATCCTCGATAGTCCGCCGGTTGTTCTGACTCAACCGACGGCCGGTGCGTTTAAGGCATTTTCTTCAATCTGCACACATGCAGGCTGTGCGGTGTCAGAGGTACAGCAAGCTCAAATTATCTGTCAATGTCACGGCAGTATCTTCTCTGCCGTTGACGGCTCAGTTCTGCAGGGACCTGCTTCATCGCCGCTCGCGCCGGTGAACATCACTGTGCGCGGGTCGACGATCTCGGTTTCTGGTTAGCCTCGTTGGCTGATCCAGCAACCTACCGACCAGAGCCGGGGGCCATTCCAGACGCCCCCGGCGTCTATCGATTTCGTGACGATCATGGTCGGGTCATCTACGTCGGCAAGGCCAAGAGCCTGCGATCGCGTCTGAACTCGTACTTCCAAGACCTCAGTGGCCTACATCCGCGCACACAGTCAATGGTCACTACTGCATCGTCGGTTGACTGGGTCACGGTAGACACAGAAGTAGAGGCGTTACAGCTCGAATACACGTGGATCAAGGAGTACGACCCGCGATTCAACGTCCGTTACCGTGACGATAAGTCGTATCCCTACCTCGCAGTGACGATCGACGAGGAGTATCCGCGCGTCACCGTGATGCGTGGTGCCAAGCGCAAAGGTGTGCGCTACTTCGGCCCGTACTCGCACGCGTGGGCGATCAGGGAGACGGTGGATCTGCTTCTGCGGGTTTTCCCAGCGCGCACGTGTAGCAACGGTGTGTTCAAACGTCACGCGCAGATCGGACGGCCGTGTCTGCTCGGCTACATCGGCAAGTGCTCCGGGCCATGTGTGGGCAATGTTTCTGCTGAAGAACATCGAGCGATCGTGCGGGATTTCTGCTCCTTCCTAGCCGGACAAACAACGACGTACACCAAGCGCATCGAGCGTCAGATGCGTGAAGCCTCTGCGGCTCAGGATTACGAAACAGCTGCACGGCTACGCGATGACTTACGCGCCCTAGAACGTGCCTTGGAAAAACAAGCGGTCGTGTTTGGCGACGCAACCGATGCCGACATCGTGGGACTGGCCGACGACGAACTGGAGGCCGCCGTTCAAGTCTTCCACGTTCGTGGTGGTCGAATTCGCGGGCAGCGTGGGTTCATCGTGGAAAAGACAAGCGACGTGAGCATCGCGGATCTGATCGAGTCTTTGATCACCTCGCTTTACGGGGATCAAACGGGGGATGCGATCCCGCGTGAAGTACTTGTACCGGAGCTTCCAACGGAGTTGGCCGTTTCGAAACTGTGGCTCAGTGAGCGTCGCGGCAGCCTCGTGGACATTCGCGTCCCGCAACGCGGCGACAAACGCGATCTTCAAGGCACTGTCATCCGGAACGCCGAGCAGGCTTTGGCTTTGCATAAGACCCGTCGCGGCGGCGACCTGACAACACGAAGCCAAGCACTCGAGGAACTCCAGGAGTACTTGGGCCTTAGCGAGGCACCTCTGCGGATCGAATGTATCGACGTGAGTCATCTTGCAGGCACGGACATTGTAGCCAGTTTGGTGGTCTTTGAAGACGGGCTTCCTCGTACCTCTGAGTATCGTCGATTCGCGATCCGAGGCATGGCCGCTGACGGTCTTTCCGATGACACTCGTTCGATCGCGGAGGTTGTCACTCGACGTTTTCGTCGCTACCTCGCCGAGATGTCAGAAACTGACGGCGATTTGCCGGGCATAGATCCCACGACAGGTCGGGCCCGTAAGTTCACCTATCCACCGCAGCTACTTGTAGTTGACGGTGGTGCCCCGCAAGTGGAGGCCGCGCAGGCCGCGCTATCCGAACTGGGGATGTCAGATATCGCTGTCGTCGGTCTAGCCAAACGACTTGAAGAAGTCTGGCTGCCGGGTGATCCCGATCCAGTGATTTTGCCGCGTACATCCGAAGGCCTTTACCTTCTGCAGCGCATCCGAGATGAAGCGCACCGTTTCGCCATCGCCTACCAACGTCAAAAGCGCGGTAAGCGCATGATTGAGAGTCTGTTAGACGATGTGCCCGGCTTGGGGGACATCCGACGTAAGGCGGTGCTCAAACATTTCGGCTCGCTAAAGCGTCTGAAGGCGGCGTCGGTCGAAGAGATCGCGTCAGTTCCAGGGATTGGTCCCTCGATCGCGCAATCCATTTTCGACACGCTGGCCGCGCGTGCAAGCGCTCCGAGCGTAAACGTCACCACCGGTGAGATCATCGACTGAACGACGATCCCACTACGTCGGAAAGGGTGGCTGTGAGCGACTCGGCAGTTGAATTGGTTCTCGTAACGGGAATCTCGGGAGCAGGGCGCTCAACGGCCGCTCGTGCGTTAGAAGATCAAGGGTGGTTCGTAGTCGACAATTTGCCACCGGTATTACTGCCCGACGCCGTGCAATATATTTCGCAAACGGATAGCATCCGCCGCCTCGCGGTCGTCGTGGACGTACGCAGTGGGCATATGTTCGACGACTTGGCCCGCGCCCTCGAGCAGGTCATGCGCGATGGCTTTGAGGTGCGCGTTGTCTATCTCGAGGCAAGTGACAACGTTTTGGTTCGCCGTTTTGAAAGTAGTCGGCGTCCGCACCCGCTTCAAGGTGGGGGTGGCATTCTCGACGGGCTCACCCGCGAGCGAGAACTGCTCGGCGATCTACGGGCTCGAGCTGATTTGGTCATTGACACCTCAAGCCTGAACGTCCATGACCTCCGGCGGAAGATGGATGCTGCATTTGGTAGTGAAGAGGACATTCCTCTGCGAGCTACCGTCATGTCTTTCGGCTTCAAATACGGCATTCCAGTGGACGCCGATCTGGTGTTCGACGTGCGTTTCCTGCCGAATCCATTCTGGGTTCCAGAGCTTCGCGAACTCACGGGCCGAGATGCGCAGGTGAGTGACTATGTCACTGATCAACCGCAGGCTCGTCAGTACCTTGATCAGATGGCTGCACTTGTCGATCTCGCCTCGGACGGTTACCTACGCGAAGGCAAGCGTTACGTCACGATCGGCGTTGGCTGCACCGGCGGCAAGCACCGAAGCGTTGCCATGGTTGAGAACCTCGCAGCGCGTTTGGTGAAAGTTGGGGTTGAGCCGCTCGTTGTTCACCGCGACTTAGGGCGCGAATAGCTATGTCCGGTTTTGCTCGCAGCCGTCCGCAAACATCCGGTCCGAAGGTTGTCGCCATAGGCGGTGGGCATGGTTTAGCCGCGACGCTACGTGCGTTAAAGCGCGTAACCGATGACGTGACGGCAGTAGTGGGGGTGTCCGATAACGGTGGCTCCAGTGGGCGCCTGAGGGATGAATTCGATGTCGTACCACCCGGTGATCTGCGAATGGCACTTGCCGCTTTGTGCGGTGACGACTCGTGGGGACGAACGTGGAGTCGAGTCATCCAACATCGCTTCGCCGGAGAGGGCGAACTTGCGGGGCACTCCATCGGCAACTTGTTGATCACTGCGCTTTGGGAGGAAACCGGTGACATCGTCACCGGGCTGGACTGGGTTGGTGCACTGTTAGGAGCGCATGGCCGCGTACTGCCTGTGGCAACGGTTCCGCTGCACGTTGTTGCTGATGTGGCAGGATTGGATCGGTCGAATCCAACTCGAATCGAGCGCGTTGATGGTCAGGTGCAAGTGGCCACAACACCTGGAGACGTCGTCGGACTGCGACTGGAGCCAGCAGATGCGGTGGCGTGCACTGCTGCAGTCGAAGCCATAAGCAATGCTGACGTCATTGTGTTAGGTCCCGGCTCGTGGTTCACCAGCGTTATAGCTCCGCTGCTTGTCCCTGGCATAAGTGCGGCCGTAGCAGCGTCCGGAGCTAGGGTCGTGCTTGTGCTCAATTTGGCTCCGCAGCCGGGCGAGACGGCGGGGTTTTCTCCGGAACGTCATCTCGATGTACTCGCCGCACAATTGCCCGACGTGCGTATCGACACCGTGATCGCCGATCCAACGCGGGTGACGAATGTGACGTCACTCGCCGCTGCAGCGGCACGATGTGGCGGGCACCTCGTTCTGGCCCCCGTTGCCGCTCGTGACAACACCCCTGCGCATGATGTTGATCTACTCGCATCAGCTTTTGGCGGAGTTTTTTCGACCTGATCGCGGCCAAGCGTTGACGAACAATTTCAAGAATTTTTCCCCCACACCGGGAGGGTTGTTGACTCAAGTGGCAAGATGCGAGTCATGGCAATGACAGCAGCGGTCAAGGACGAACTCTCGCGACTCAAAATCACTAAGCCGTGCTGTCGAAAAGCCGAAGTTTCGGCAGTTTTGCGGTTCGCCTCCGGATTGCATATCGCGGGTGGTCGAATCATCATCGAAGCTGAACTTGATACCGGGGCCGCGGCACGTCGGCTTCGCAAAGATATCGCCGATGTTTATGGTCACCCCAGCGAATTAGCTGTGGCGCATCCGGGTGGAATGCGCAAGGGCAACCGCTATCTGGTTCGCGTACTCAACGATGGTGAACAGCTTGCACGACAGACCGGTTTGGTCGACGGTAGCGGGCGGCCAGTACGGGGTCTTCCCACAGCGATTGTCAATGGGTCGCTCTGTGATTGTGAAGCCGCGTGGCGAGGAGCGTTCCTGGCACATGGTTCGCTCACTGAGCCAGGTCGATCGTCTGCACTTGAGGTCACTTGTCCCGGCCCCGAGGCTGCTCTCGCGCTATCGGGTGCGGCACGCCGTCTTGGCATCGTCGCCAAACCGCGGGAGGTACGCGGGGTGGATCGCGTCGTGATTCGCGATGGCGATGGAATTGCAGCGCTCTTGACACGGCTTGGTGCCCACGAATCCGTTCTTGCTTGGGAAGAGCGACGGATGCGTCGTGAAGTACGTGCCACCGCTAATCGTCTCGCCAACTTCGATGACGCGAATCTACGCAGATCAGCGCGCGCGGCCGTCGCCGCTGGTGCCCGTGTCGCTCGGGCGCTAGAAATTCTCGGCGACGAGGTTCCCGACCACTTGGCCGACGCCGGCCGCCTTCGGATGGAACATCAGCAGGCATCACTAGAAGAACTAGGGGCATTGGCTGATCCGCCAATGACTAAGGACGCGATCGCAGGTCGGATCCGTCGCCTTTTGGCACTCGCAGATAAGCGTGCCGCCACGCTAGGCATTCCAGATACGGAGTCGGGAATTCCGGCAGATCTTGTAGATGCCGACTAGTCGGTTGATATCGGGGCACGTCCCGGTGCAGCATCATCGTCCGATAAGGTTCTAAGCGCTGGAGAGCGAAATCTCCTGACAAAGGTGTCGGGAACGCTGACATTCGAGAACGAGGGCATCGCCATGACTGTACGAGTTGGTATTAACGGATTTGGCCGCATCGGCCGCAATTTCTACCGCGCCGTCGCCGCGCAGGGCGCCGATATTGAGATTGTGGCGGTCAACGACCTGACCGACAACCGTACGCTTGCTCACCTGCTGAAGTACGACAGCATTCTGGGCCGTCTCCAAGGTGATGTTTCATTCACGGACGATTCCATCGTGGTCAACGGCAAGACCATCGCAGCTCTTGCGCAGCGCGATCCAGCCGCGCTGCCTTGGGGAGACCTTGGCGTCGACGTAGTAGTGGAATCAACTGGGTTCTTCACTGACGCCGAGAAGGCTGCCTCACACGTCGCGGCAGGTGCCAAGAAGGTCATCATCTCTGCGCCTGCAAAGGGTGAGGATGCGACGATCGTCATGGGTGTTAATCATGAGACGTACGATCCCGCCGCTCACACGATCATCAGCAACGCCTCGTGCACCACGAACTGCTTGGCGCCGATGGCCAAGGTTCTCAACGACGAGTTCGGAATCGTCAAAGGCCTGATGACCACGATCCATGCGTACACCAACGATCAGGTCATCCTCGATTACCCGCATAGCGATCTTCGTCGCGCCCGGGCTGCCGCCATCAACATGATCCCCACATCGACCGGTGCGGCCAAGGCGATCGGTCTGGCATTGCCAGCACTCAAGGGCAAGCTCGATGGCTATGCGATGCGAGTTCCTGTGCCAACCGGCTCGGCCACTGACCTAACCGCGAATCTGTCACGCGAGGTCACCCGGGATGAGGTCAACGCAGTGATGAAGGCGGCGGCCGAGGGCCCACTCAAGGGAATCTTGGAGTACACCGAGGATCCCATCGTTTCCAGTGACATCGTTACCTCGCCTGCATCGTGCATTTTCGATGCCGGAGTCACGATCGCCATGGGCGATACGGTCAAGGTTCTGGGGTGGTACGACAACGAGTGGGGCTACAGCAACCGCCTCGTCGACCTTGTATCGTTCGTCGGCGCATCCCTGTAAAGGAAACGTTATGCAGACGATCGACGATCTCAACGTCGGCGGTCGCCGGGTTTTGGTGCGCACTGATTTCAATGTGCCGCTGGATACTCTGGCGGACGGCACCCGACGCATCACCGACGATGGTCGAATTCAGGCTGCACTGCCCACCATCAAGGCATTACGCGAACGCGGTGCCCGAGTCATTCTCGTAGCGCACCTGGGCCGTCCCGAGCCTGGCCCGTCCGATGAATTGAGTTTGGCACCCATCGCTGCCCGGCTCGGTGAACTTCTTGGCGTGAACGTGGTGCTGGCCCCCGACGTATCCGGTGCGGGTGCTGCAAACGCAGTGGCCGAAATGCATGACGGAGATGTCGTCCTGCTCGAGAACGTGCGCTTTGACGATCGCGAGACGAGTAAGGATCCGGCTATTCGCGGCCAGCTTGCAGCGGAGTTGGCGGCACTTGCTGACGTGTTCGTCAGTGACGGATTCGGTGTCGTGCACCGCGAGCAGGCCAGCGTTACCGATGTTGCCCGACTCCTTCCACACGCTGCGGGCGCACTGGTTCTGGGTGAGGCGCTGGTCTTTAGCAAAGTACTTTCCGACCCTGACCGCCCGTATGTGGTGATCCTTGGCGGGTCGAAAGTGAGCGACAAGCTCGGAGTAATAACCAACCTGCTCACAAAGGTTGATCGCCTTCTCGTTGGCGGTGGAATGTGCTTCACCTTCCTTGCGGCGATGGGATACAACGTCGGTTCGTCGCTACTCGAAAGCGATCAGATCGAAACGGTCAAGGGTCTCATTGCTCAGGCAGCCGAGCGTCAGGTTGAGCTCGTACTTCCTGTCGATTTTGTTGTGTCAACAGCATTTTCAGCCGAGGCCGAACACAAAATCGTCGCCGCGGATGAGATCGAAGACGGCTGGATGGGCCTCGATATCGGACCTAATAGTCAACTGCTGTTCGAGAGTCGGATCGTCGATGCGAAGACCGTGGTCTGGAACGGTCCTATGGGCGTGTTCGAAATGGCACCATTTGCCGAGGGCACTCGAGCGGTCGCGACTGCCGTCACGCGGGTCGACGGACTAACAGTTGTTGGTGGCGGGGATTCAGCAGCGGCTGTGCGGCTCCTCGGTATTCAAGAGGCTGGATTTACTCACATTTCTACCGGCGGTGGCGCATCGCTGGAACTACTGGAGGGTCGCGTACTACCCGGCCTTGCTGTCCTGGAGGATTAGATCATGGCCCGTATGCCCCTGATGGCAGGCAATTGGAAGATGAACCTCAA
>JBAXUN010000038.1:0-18847 GCA_037129655.1 Actinomycetes bacterium | reverse complement strand
GTAGACGTTGTCGCAAAGTATGTGGAACGCATGATGCAGTGGAGGACTCAGTGAGCGCGTCCGATTCAGAGCAGTACGTGGGTATCCGACTTGATGCCATCGATGACGCGATTGCGGCCATTCGTGACGGCAAGAGTGTCGTCGTTGTTGACGATGAGGACCGCGAAAACGAGGGTGATCTGATTTTCGCAGCACAGAGGGCAACCAATGACCAGGTTGCGTTCATGATTCGCTGGACCAGCGGATACATCTGCGTGGCGATGCCCGGACGCGATCTAGATCGGCTTGGCTTGCCACCGATGACAATGGTCAATGAAGACCGCAAGGGCACGGCGTATGCCGTCACTGTTGATGCACGCGATGTAAAGGCCACAGGTATTAGTGCTGAGGATCGCGCTCGAACGATCAAGGTGCTTTCCGATACTGCAACTGAGCCAAGGGATCTCACGCGTCCCGGTCACGTCGTTCCACTGCGTGCTATGGAGGGTGGTGTGCTGCGACGTGCTGGGCATACTGAGGCTGCCGTCGACCTCGCCCGCTTGGCCGGTCTTACGCCAGCCGGTGCGCTATGCGAACTGATGAACGAAGACGGAACCATGATGCGCGCACCAGAGTGCCGCGAATTCGCCGATGCACATGACCTGCTCATGATTTCGATCGCCGATCTCATCTCGTACATTCGTCGCACCGAACGTCAGGTTGACCGCGTAACTGAAACTCGACTTCCACTCGAGCTGGGTGAGTTTCGTGCGGTGGGTTACCGGTCCCGTCTTGACGCGGTTGAACACATCGCCATGGTGTATGGCGATATTGGTGATGGCGAGGACATCTTGGTCCGCGTCCACTCCGAATGCCTCACCGGTGATGTGTTCGGATCTCGACGTTGTGACTGCGGCGCGCAGCTTCACGCAGCACTTGCTCGCGTCCAGGCCGAAGGACGCGGAGTTGTGCTTTACATGCGTGGCCATGAAGGGCGGGGGATCGGCCTGCTGCACAAACTTCAGGCATATGCCCTTCAAGATGGTGGCGCCGACACGGTTGATGCGAATCTCGAGCTGGGCCTGCCGGCAGATGCACGCGACTACGGCACGGGCGCGCAGATTTTGGCCGATCTCGGTGTGAAGACAATGCGGCTTCTCACGAACAATCCGGCTAAGCGAGCGGGTTTGGACGGTTACGGACTCTCCATCGTTGACCGCGTTCCCTTAGAGATAGCGCCCAATGCCGATAACCTTGAGTATCTGCGCACCAAGCGCGACCGCATGGGCCACGACCTACCACTGGATATGCACCTCGTGCACGAAGATGACCTAACCGAAGACATGCCAATGGAAGGATCTACGCCATGAGCGGAAGCGGTGCACCCTCGTTCTCCGAGGCGCGCGCAGAAGGTCTGCGGGTAATCGTGGTCGCCTCGTCGTGGCATGACGTCGTGATGGGCGGCTTGGTCGACAGCGCGGTTCGTACGCTCGAGGCGATGGGCGCTGACTACGAGGTTATCCGCGTTCCCGGTGCGTTCGAGCTTCCAGTGGTAGCCAAACTTGCTGCGGCATCGGCAGACGCTGTTGTTGCCCTTGGTGTCGTGATTCGCGGCGGAACACCACACTTCGAGTACGTCTGTCAGGCGGCAACCGATGGTTTGAGCCGCGTTGCAATTGACACAGGTGTTCCGGTTGGCTTTGGGCTTTTGACATGTGACAACGACGAGCAGGCCATCGCCCGCGCTGGGTTCCCTGACTCGTCGGAAGATAAGGGCCGCGAAGCCGTTGAGGCGGCTGTCGCTACCGCTTTGACCCTGCGAGCCATGACTCCCAAGGGTTCCGTAGGATTTAGTTCGTGAAGACTTTTGAGGATCTGCACAACGAGCTTGTAACCAAGTGGGCCGAGAAGGACATCGAGTCTTCGACGGTGCAGCGCCTCAATGCCGGCGTGCATGAGGTTGGCAAGAAGGTCCTCGAGGAAGCAGCCGAGGCATGGATGGCTGCCGAGTACGAGACGCCCGCAAGAACTGCCGAGGAGATCGCGCAATTGCTGTATCACACACAGGTCTTAATGATCGCTGCCAATGTCTCGATTGAGGACGTCTACCGCCATCTGTAGCGGTGCCCTAGGGCGCCGCGTCGTTGGCCAACCGTTCGTCCTACCGAGGAGTCTCAGTGTTACGTATTGCAGTTCCAAACAAAGGCCAGTTGTCAGATCCTTCGAGATTGATGCTGCGCGAAGCGGGCTATCCGGCAGCGCACGATGCGCGCGAACTAGTGGTTCAAGACCCGGACAACGATGTCGAATTCTTCTTCCTACGTCCCCGCGATATTGCGACGTATGTGGGTGCCGGCCAGCTTGACATCGGAATCACTGGGCTAGATCTTCTGCTGGATTCTGGCTCGCAGGCCAACATTATTCTGGAGTTGGGTTTCGGTCCCTCGACGTTCCGGTTCGCCGCTCCTATCGGGACTGCAACAAGCCTGAAAGACCTTGAAAACAAGCGAATCGCAACCGCATACCCAGGGCTGCTCGAAGCGAAGTTAGCCGAACTAGATCTTTCCGCACACATCGTGAAACTTGATGGCGCTGTGGAAAATGCAGTGCGTCTCGGCGTTGCAGATGCAGTGGCTGATGTGGTCGCTACCGGAACCACCTTGCGCCAGGCAGGCTTAGCGGTAGTTGGCGACCCGATTCTTACGAGTCAAGCGATTCTCATTCAGCGCGCCGACGCAGAGCCCGATGTTGCAGTGGAGACGTTCACTCGGCGCCTCCAAGGCGTCATCGTTGCTCGCGCCTATGTGCTGGTCGATTACGACATTCGTGTCGGAAGCGTCGATGCGGCATGTGCCATCACCCCCGGAATTGAATCGCCGACTGTTTCGCCATTGCATGACAAGGGCTGGGTCGCAGTGCGCGCGATGGTGCCGCGCAAAGATGTCCACCGAGTCATGGATGAGCTCTACGACATGGGCGCGCGGGGGATTCTCGTAACCGATATTCACGCCTGCCGGTTATAGGGCCAACCTTGAGTTCCCAATTCGAAGGTGCAGAGATTCCCGAACCCGAGTTCTCGGGTGACGACGGAACTGTCGACGCTGCGTTGGCGGCCGTTTTGCATGCATGGTGGACGGGAGCGTCGACCGGATATGACGTCGTTGACGTACTTGCCGAAGGCCGACTCATGGTGCCGGTCGTCGCCGTTGTTGACGAAGTTGCCGAGACCGATGCGGGTCTTACCCACGAAAAGTCCAGTCACATGGCCACCGTGACATTGATCCAACCTGATGGTCGGCGCGGATTGCTTGCCTTTACGAGTATGGAATCGCTGGCTGCCTGGGATCCGCAGGCGCGGGGGATTCCGGCCGGATCTCGCCGGGTTGCCGAGGCCGCAAAGCAGGAATCAGCCGACGCGGTCCTGATAGATGTCGCCGGACCAGTCCTTTACGCCTTAACTGAGCCAGCGCTGACTGCCGTGGCCGAGGGTCGTCCTTGGTTACGACCACATCTCGATCCAGAGATTCTCGCCGCCGTCGATACGGTGGCCGCGGGCATCGCGGGACTGGCTTCCCACGAGGTCATCGACGGTGCACTCCAGAAGATGGATGTGCTGATCATGCTCGAGATAGAGCCGGGTGGCGACGTGTCGGCGTTAGCCGAAGTACTGATAGATCAACTTGCGGAGATTGATCTTGTTCGTGACCGTTGCCCGCGGGGCGTGGGTATAGGAGTGCGCGGTTTGCCTCGTCCGTCCTGATTTAGCTTTACCTTTTGGGCGTGTCGCAGTCAAAGCACAGCTCACTTTCGGGACCATAGAAACGACCGTCAAATAGTCGGTCGCGTCATGCCATTGCGTGCGGGTTGATGTCGTCGAAAGGACAGCTCATGAATTCCCGGAAGCTTGTAGCAGAATTCCTCGGAACCTTCTTCCTCGTCCTGCTCGCAGTCGGATCTGCGGTTGTAGGCCTGAAGACCAGCGGCGTTCTCGCCGTTGCCATCGGGTTCGGATTCGTATTGATCCTGGCCGCCTACGCCTTCGGTCCCGTCAGCGGTGCTCACGTAAACCCAGCGGTAACTCTTGCCATGGTTATTGGCCGAAAGATGCCGATCGCTGAGGCGGCTGGTTATTGGGTTGTTCAGTTTGCCGGAGCTATCGCCGCGGCCGCCGTTCTGAAACTGTTCACCAGCAGCTTTGGCGTCACAGATGAGACCGGCGCGCTCGGAAGTAACGCCTACGACAACGGTCACATCAACATGGCCGGTGCGTTCGTTCTCGAGGTACTCCTGACCTTTGCTTTCGTGTTGGTCATTCTTTTGGTCACTGACCGTGCGGCAAACGCCACGACGGCAGGCCTGGCTATTGGTGCGGCTTTGACCGCCGTTCACTTGGTGGGCATTCCGCTAGACGGCACGTCGGTTAACCCCGCACGTTCCTTCGGCCCGGCCCTGATGGCTGGTGGAACCTCGCTCAGCCAGGTGTGGCTGTTCATTGTGGCCCCGCTCGTGGGTGGCGCAGTTGCAGCGTTCGTCTACCCGCTCACCCGGGCTGCCGACGCGTAACGATCTTTTCGTAAGACAGTGCCCCCGCCCATTCGGGCGGGGGCACTGTCTTGTTAGAAGGAGTGTTGTCGTTAGAAGGCACTTCGTGGCAGCCGGATTCGGCTCTTGCGCTCCGATGCGCTAATCTACGAGTGACCGATGTTCATCGACCGTTGATGAATGTCACGCAAGCGGAGTCTCGCTCCCACCTGCTTCAACCCGAGGGCTGACAGGTATGGTCGCGGAACCCTCGACGGAGGGTCCCGAAGGTGTGCTTATCAGCATGCCACGACTGCGAGGCCTTGTGCGCGTGCACGAGGCCTCGATCCATGTCTGGGCTCATGTGGTCACTGAACCGCAACCTGAGGAGAACACATCAGCGTCGAGCCCCGCATCAACGAGCGGATTCGAGTTCCTGAGGTCCGGCTAGTCGGACCAAATGGTGAACAGGTCGGCATTGTGCGTATCGAAGATGCGCTACGCCTGGCATTGGAGGCAGATCTCGACCTCGTCGAGGTAGCCCCGATGGCAAAGCCGCCGGTCTGCAAGCTCATGGACTATGGAAAGTTCAAGTACGAATCCGCAGTGAAGGCACGTGAAGACCGTAAGAAGCAGGTCAACACTGTCATCAAGGAGATGAAGCTCCGTCCGAAGATTGATGATCACGACTACGAGACCAAGAAGTCTCACGTCATTCGCTTCTTGAAGGCGGGCGACAAGGTCAAGATCACGATCATGTTCCGTGGACGTGAGCAATCACGCCCCGAACTTGGATTTAGGTTGTTGAAGAAACTGGCTGAGGATGTCACCGATTTCGGTTTCGTCGAGTACTCACCGAAGCAAGACGGTCGCAACATGATCATGGTGCTGGGGCCGGTTCGTAAGAAGTCAGATAAGCCCAGCACAAAGGGTGAAGGTGACACCGAAGGTGGCGCTGAGCTTGACGACACCGTGACCTTGGGTGTCGAAGAGATCGATGCTGATGCGATCGAAACGCAGGTAGTACTCGAGGCTGAAGCAGCTGAAGAAGGCGACGAATAGGCGATACCGATGGCGAAAGCCGTCAAAGCTAGAGCACGTTAAACCGAGAAATTTTCCGACGCGCCACCCCTAGTACGAGGAGAGCGGCCACCATGCCGAAGCAGAAGACCCATAGCGGTGCCAAGAAGCGATTTAAGGTGACCGGCACGGGCAAGATCATGCACGAGCGCACCAATAAGCGTCACTTGCTGGAAGTTAAGTCCAGCCGCCGCACTCGTCGACTTTCAGTGGATGCAGAACTCGCACCTGCTGAGGTCAAGCGGACAAAGAAGTTGCTCGGCCGCTAACGGCCACCCCCCGACGTCCATCGCCGGGCCGGTCTGGCCCGTTTTTCAAGTAGGAGTAAAACCATGGCACGCGTAAAGAGGGCAGTTAACGCCCACAAGAAGCGTCGCGAAGTTCTTGAGCAGGCTTCCGGCTACCGCGGTCAGCGTTCGCGCTTGTACCGCAAGGCCAAGGAGCAGGTTACGCACTCCGGTGTGTACGCGTTCAACGACCGCCGCAAGCGCAAGGGTGACTTTCGTCAACTGTGGATCCAGCGCATCAACGCTGCCGCCCGGTTGAACGGCATGACGTACAGCCGTCTGATCCAGGGTCTGAAGATTGCCGGTGTTGAGGTCGACCGTCGCATGTTGGCCGAAATGGCCGTCAACGATGCCCCGGCGTTCACCGCCATCGTTAACATCGCCAAGGCCGCACTGCCGGCCGATGTCAACGCGCCTGTCGCTTCATAATCGGTTCACCACCGTCCCGATCGCGAGGATCGCATTGATCGGCTCCGAGCTCACGTCAACCCGTTCACCGCGGGTTACGGCGGCTCGTCGGCTAATCAAGCGCGCCTTTCGCGATCGGGACGGTCGTTTTTTGGCCGAAGGCCCGCAGGCCTGCCGTGAGGCTGCACGCGAGGCCGGAGTTCTGATCGACCTGTATGTAACAAGCGAAGCAGCGCAGCGGCACAGCGATATTGTCGATGCGGCGAAAGCTGCTGGCGCAGAAATTATCTGGGCATCAGGTGAGGTCGTGTCGTCGCTGGCTGGCACGATCACCCCGCAAGGGATGGTCGGCGTCTGCGTTAAGCCCGAGTGCTCCCTCGATGAGGTTGTAGCGCTCTCACCGAAACTCGTTGTGCTACTGGCACATGCACGCGATCCGGGCAATATTGGCACTGTCATTCGCTGTGCGGATGCCGCCGGCGCAGATGCGGTGATTGTGTCTGATGCCAGCGTTGATCCATTCAACCCCAAGGCCGTACGTGCGTCGGCCGGGTCAATATTCCACCTACCCGTGGTCGTCGGCCCAACGGTTGAAGTAGCGGTCGCGTCGTGTGCGTCGTTGGGGATGCAGATTTTTGCCGCGGATGGAGCAGGAGATTGCGATCTTGATCAACTCGCCGACGAGGGGAAGCTCGGTGCTGACTCAGTCTGGATCTTTGGTAACGAGGCCTGGGGCTTACCTGCTGAGACGCGTGCATTGGCCGACACCGTGGTGCGAGTTCCAATCTATGGTGCAGCTGAAAGTCTGAACTTAGCCGCGGCTGCAGCGGTGTGCCTCTACGCATCCGCGAGGGCACATAGGTAAGCCTCACCGATGTGACGCGAGCAACGTGGGCTAATGCCTGTCATGCGAGGACTTTGCGACCTCGTGCGGCATGATGGTCTGCACTGCTCCTAACGATGTGTGAGGTCCACAATGCTGTTTACCGAAGGTGGCTACACCAAGATCGAGTTGTTCCGCAAGAACGGCTACGTCGTGCTTGATATGTACGATCAATCCGCGGATCCCCAAGAGTGGACTGAGATCGAATTCGTCGATTGGAAGTCCTCGGGAGAGACCCGATTCGCACCGTTGGCATCGGCCTATGGCGATATGGAATGTGATGGGTTCTGGAATCACACACCGCCGAAGACAGACAAAGATGGGGTGTGGGTGCCGGCTAACGTAGAAAAGGCCCCCAACCTGGTACGTCGGGCGGAGGAGCCGGGCGCCAACATCGGACGTTGTCGCGTGATCGAACTTCTTCCGAATCAGTACGGTGAAACTCTCTACAACTTCCACCGCGACGATAACAATCGGTTGAACCCTGAGGGCACCGGCTGGATCGTCCGAGGCTTTTTCAACCTGACCGATAATCCTGACTCAGTCATGGTGCTGCGCGGGGATAAGGACGATCCGTCAACCGAGACACGCATCCCACTTCCGGCGGGGGCGCAACTGATCGTCGACACCCAGCGTCTCTACCACGCAGTGTGGCATCAGGGGGATGTTCCCCGTTACTGCTTGATCACCTCGTGGGAGTCCGGTCCGGAACTCGATGCTTACATCGATCGGTACAACGGGGTGGGCGAGGTTGAGTCGTACGCCATGACTGACGCGCAGATCGCTGAAGGTGAGGCTTTGGCCGCATCCAAGCGTGCCGCCCGGGCTGCCGCTCTTGCGGCTCGTGGTGAGGATCCGACCTTCGGTGATGGAACCCTTCGTGCGATGGAGCAACTCTCCGAGGCCTAAGTAACTCCTTCACTTCTCATTTTTTGACGCGACGCCCGGAAACCGATGAGGTGCCGGGCGTCCGCTATGCCTAGACTCGGCATCGCTGCCGATTTTTTGGAGTCCACAACGCTATGTCCGCACCAAATAAGTCGTACGACCCTGTTGAGGTCGCCGATCTGAGTCCTGAGTCGATCGACACTGCCGTGGCATCGGCTCTGGCAGCCATTGCGCAAGCGAGCGATTTGGAGTCGCTCAAGGAGGCTCGACTGGCACATTCGGGCGATCGCAGTCCGCTCGCGCTGGCTAATCGCGAGATTGGCGCTCTGCCGCCAGCGGCAAAAGCAGAGGCCGGAAAGCGTGTGGGCGAGGCTCGTGGGCAGGTCCGCGTGGCTCTTGAGCAGCGTCAGGTTGAGCTTGAGCGCGACCGAGATGAACGAGTGCTGATCGAGGAAGCAGTCGACGTTACGTTGCCGTACGGCCGTCGACCCGCGGGCGCACGTCATCCCTTGACGACGATTCAGGACCGCATCGCTGATGTGTTCGTGGCCATGGGCTGGGAGATAGCCGAGGGGCCCGAGGTTGAGGCTGAGTGGCATAACTTCGATGCGTTGAATATCGGGCCGGATCACCCCGCTCGCACCATGCAGGACACCTTCTTCGTCGGTACTGAAAATTCCGGGGTGGTGCTGCGCACGCACACCTCACCTGTGCAGATTCGTTCCATGCTCGATCGGCCGCTGCCTATTTATGTGGTGTGTCCGGGCAGGGTATTCCGCACTGATGAACTTGATGCCACGCATACTCCAGTTTTCCACCAGGTTGAGGGGCTTGTTGTAGACGAGGGGATCACGATGGCTGATCTCAAGGGAACCCTTGATCACTTCGCAACCGCGATGTTCGGGCCGGATGCGCGAACCCGCTTACGTCCGTCGTACTTCCCGTTCACCGAGCCTTCGGCGGAATTGGACCTGTGGTTCCCCGGTGCAAAGGGTGGCCCCCGATGGATCGAATGGGGTGGCTGCGGCATGGTGAATCCTCGGGTCCTAGAGGCCTGCGGCATTGATTCATCGCGTTACTCAGGCTTTGCCTTTGGCATGGGTATCGAACGGACGCTGATGTTCCGTCACGACGTCACCGATATGCGCGACATGGTCGAAGGCGATGTTCGTTTCACTCTTCAGTTTGGTCAGGAAATCTGATGCGCATTCCACTGTCTTGGCTCAGCGAATACCTCGATGTGCCTGCTGACGAAACGCCCGAATCCATTGGTGAGCGGCTTGTTTCGGTGGGTCTCGAACTCGAAGAGATCCTGCACATTGGTAACGACAACACCGGGCCAATCGTCGTCGGACACGTTCTATCGATTGAAGAACTCACCGACTTCAAAAAGCCCATCCGGTTCTGCCGTGTGGCCGTTGGCGCCGAGCATGGTCATCCCGATACGCCGGGGGAGCGCGGCATCATTTGTGGTGCGCGCAATTTTGCCGAGGGAGACCTCGTCGTGGTGGCGCTACCGGGCACGGTGCTGACGGGTGGCTTCGCGATTGCCAGCCGAGAGACATACGGGCACATCAGCGACGGCATGATCTGTAGCGAGCGTGAGTTGGGTCTTGGCGAGGAGCACTCGGGCATCATCGTGCTTCCGCCGGGGACTGCTGACGTCGGCGCCAATGCGTATCCGATTGTCGGACTGGGTGAGGTTGTCCTCGACGTATCCGTCACGCCGGACATGGGCTTCTGTCTTTCGATGCGCGGCGTGGCGCGTGAACTCGCGCATCAATTCGGTACTGAGTTCCGAGATCCCGGTACCGAACTCGTCGAACTTGCCGCCCCATCTGATGGCGAGCCGCATCAATGTGCGGTTGACGCACTTGATGCCTGCGATGTTTTCACCCTCCGCACGATCGTCGGGTTTGATCCGGCTGCGCCTTCGCCCTACTGGATGAAGCGCCGGTTGATCCTGTCGGGGATGCGCCCGGTCTCTCTGGCCGTCGACGTGACGAATTACGTGATGTTGGAAACGGGTCAACCTCTTCATGCCTTCGATCGCAATAAGCTGCGCGGTCCGATTGTGGTTCGTCACGCTCGCCCCGGTGAATCGATGGAGACCCTTGATCACGTCAAACGTGAGCTGCACCCTGATGATCTTCTGATCACCGACGATCGTGGCGGTATCGGCATCGCCGGAATGATGGGTGGTCTCGAGACTGAGGTTGACGAGACGACCACAGCGATTGCCTTGGAAGCCGCGCATTTTGGATCTCGTGGAATTGCCCGCAGCTCACGTCGGCACAAGCTCTCGAGTGAGGCCTCACGTCGTTACGAGCGTGGCGTCGATTACGTGTTGGCACCCTATGCGTCCGCCCGTGCGTCTGCATTGCTTGTGGCACATGGTGGCGGCTCGTACATTGGGATGACCGCTGTTGAGGCGCCACATGAGCCCGTACGCATTGCGATGTCGGCTGAGTTGCCGGGACGTACGGCAGGAATGGCAATCGAGCGCGCGATAGTGGTCGAACGGCTGCGGGCGGTCGGTGCGACGATTGGCGACGATTCGGCTGAACCACTTGTAGTTGAACCGCCGACGTGGCGTCCTGACCTCACTGATCCCGCGGATCTCGTTGAAGAAGTCCTTCGACTTGGTGGCTATGATGCGATACCGTCCACTCTGCCACAAGCTCCCGTTGGCTTTGGCCTGACGGAACATCAGCGGGCGCGCCGCCGGGTTGGCCGCGCTCTAGCTAGCGCTGGCTACGTCGAAGCGCTCAGCTATCCCTTCATCGGGGACGCTGAACTTGATGCCCTTACGATCCCGGCCGATGATGCGCGCCGTAACGTCCTTTTGCTCGCTAACCCGCTGTCTGACGAGCAGCCGGGGATGCGAACGACGTTGCTGCCAGGATTGCTCAACACGCTACGTCGCAATGCCAGCCGCGGCACGACAGACGTTGCAGTTTTCGAACTCGGCGCAGTTGTTCACTTGCGTGAAGGCCAGGCTCCGCGGGGGATCGCTGACCCGCCGCGTCCCGAGGTGTCGGGCCGACCCAGTGACGCCGATCTGGCCACGATCGAAGCACTCCTGCCAGACCAGCCCTTGCACGTGGGTGTTGCACTTGCCGGCGCGCGTACGTCCGCTGGTTGGTGGGGTCCCGCGTCGGATTCATCATGGGCAGACGCCGTTGAGGCAGCGCGCATTGTTGCCGATGCCGTCGGTGCTGAGTTGACGGTACGGTCCGGTGCCACACCGGCGCCGTGGCACCCCGGACGCTGTGCTGAGTTAGTGGTGGGCGATGTCGTCGTTGGCTATGCCGGTGAACTGTCTCCACGGGTGTGTGAGGAGGGCGGACTGCCTCGTCGTACCTGTGCGATGGAGCTCAACCTCGACATCGTGATTGCTCAGTCACAGGGGGTTGTAACTGCACATGCACTTTCGACGTTCCCTGTTGCCAAGGAAGATGTCGCACTCGTCGTGGATGCCAAAGTGCCTGCAAACGATGTGCAGGATTCTCTGGTTGCAGGAGCTGGCCCGCTACTTGAATCTGTGCGCCTGTTTGATGTTTACGCAGGTGATCAGGTGGAGACGGGCAAGAAGTCGCTGGCATTCTCACTTCGCTTCAGGGCGACTGACCGCACTCTGAACGTCGATGAGGTGACCGCAGCACGAACCGCCGCTATCGAGGCAGCCGAGGCGGCACACGGTGCGGTCCTGCGCGGATAGTAATATCGGAATATGTGTATAATTCCGAGGTGACTACTTATACGGCCGCCATTGCTGGTGCCTCGGGTTATGCCGGTGGAGAGTTGATAAGGCTCATCTCAGCCCATCCGTCGATGCGGTTGGGGCCGCTGGCTGCGGGCTCGAATGCCGGTGCCCGGGTCAGTGATCTACATCCGCACCTGTCGAGTTTGGGTGATCTGCGCTTTATCGCTACGGATGCTGATTCCCTCGCAACGAGCGACGTGGTCTTCTTGGCACTTCCGCATGGCGAATCAGCGGCGTTGGCAGCAGCCCTTCCATCGTCAACTCTCGTCGTCGATCTTGGCGCCGATCACCGCCTAGATAGTGCGCAGGCCTGGCAGACGTACTACGGCGGCAGCCATGCAGGCACTTGGATCTATGGTCTTCCCGAACTGACCGGTCGTGAGGCGATTGCCGACGCCCGCAGGATCGCAAATCCGGGCTGTTATCCGACTGGGGTCATACTCGGATTGGCGCCTTTGCTCGCGGGGGGTCTGGTAGTTGCTCAGGATGTTGTTGTGGTGGCTGCATCGGGTACAACGGGAGCCGGCCGCAAAGCATCTGATGGCCTTCTGGCCAGCACGGTCATGGGCCAGATGTCTGCTTACAAGGTTGGTGGATCGCATCAGCACACACCGGAAATCGAGCAGGCGTTATCGCGTGCGGCCGGCGAAGCTGTAACGGTGTCGTTCACGCCAATGCTGGCCCCAATGCCACGCGGAATCTTGGCGACAAGCACAGCTCGGCTGAGTGCGGGAGTGACCTCGATCGAGCTCTACGAGGCGCTGCATTCTGCGTATGTGACCGAGCGATTCGTGACCGTCCTGCCGAGCGGAGTTTGGCCACAAACCGGTGCAACACTGGGCGCGAACTCGGTGCACCTTCAAGTTGTCGCAGATGTCCACTCGGGACGCGCAGTCGTCGTGTCCGCGATCGACAATCTGACCAAGGGCGCTGCCGGTCAAGCCATCCAGAATGCCAATCTCGCTCTGGGCCTTGAAGAGGGATCCGGCCTCAGCACAATCGGAGTCGCGCCATGAGTGTCACTGCTGCTAAGGGTTTTCGCGCGGCTGGTGTGACGGCAGGGCTGAAGTCATCAGGTGCACCCGATGTCGCGCTGGTGGTTAACGATGGGCCACGGTTTGCGGCGGCTGGAGTCTTCACTCGCAACCGTGTGAAAGCCGCTCCAGTGCTGTGGAGTCAGCAGGTGCTGTCGGCGCAGATAGTTCGCGCCGTTGTGTTGAACTCCGGTGGGGCCAATGCGTGCACTGGTTCAGATGGATTTCTCGACACCCATCGAACTGCGGAGCATGTTGGCGGGCTCTTGGACGTCGGAGCAGCCGAGGTTGCCGTGTGCTCCACGGGGCTTATCGGTATTCGACTTCCAATGAGCCGATTGCTCCCTGGCATCGCTGCCGCTGCTGATGCACTAAGCATTGACGGCGGCCCACAATCGGCCGTGGCGATCATGACTACGGACACGGTGCCCAAGACGGCGACGGCCAGTGGTGATGGATTCGTCGTGGGTGGAATGGCGAAAGGCGCTGGCATGCTTGCTCCTTCGCTTGCCACCATGCTCGTGGTTGTCACCACCGATGCTGTCGTTGCGCCAGCTGACTTAGATGCGGCACTGCGCGCGTCAACCCGGGTAACTTTTGATCGCGTCGACAGTGATGGCTGTACATCGACGAATGACACCGTGCTGTTGCTTGCCAGTGGTGCCTCCGGAGTTACGCCGAGTCTCGACGATCTCACCGCAGCGGTTACATCGGTATGCGCCGATTTGGCGCGACAGATCGTGGCAGATGCTGAAGGTGCAAGTAAGGACGTTCGCATCGATGTTGTGAATGCGGCGACGGAGGAAGATGCAGTCGAGGTCGGACGTACCGTCGCACGTGCCAATCTGGTCAAGTGCGCGATCCACGGTGAGGATCCCAATTGGGGGCGCATCTTGGCCGAGGTCGGGATGACATCAGCTGCATTTGAGGTAAACCATATTTCCGTTGCGCTCAATGGTGTTTGGGTCTGTCGTGACGGTGCTTCCGGTGACGATCGTGAGTTGGTAGACATGACTGGTCGCGAAGTTGCAATCACCATCAATCTCAACGCGGGCGATCAGTCGGCGACGATTTGGACTAACGATCTGACTGCGGCTTATGTCCATGAGAACTCGGCGTATGCGACATGACCAACCTTGATCTAGGTGAGCTTTCTGGTAAGACCGTCGTGGTGAAGTACGGCGGAAATGCGATGACGGACCCCGCATTGGGACGGGTTTTCGCACGTCAAATTCACGAACTGCGCTCGGCTGGTCTCAAGGTGATCGTCACCCATGGGGGAGGGCCGCAGATCTCGGCGATGCTCAACCAGATGGGTATCGAAAGTGAGTTTCGCGGTGGGCAACGCGTCACCAGCCCAGAGGCGATGAGCGTTGTACGGATGGTTCTTACTGGACTTGTTCAACGCGACCTAGTGAACCTGCTGAACGAAACGCAGGCAGTGGCGGTCGGGATTTCCGGTGAGGATGCAGCACTATTCGTCGCTGAACGCCGTGGGATTGTGATTGATGGCAAGCAGGTGGACATAGGCCTGGTCGGTGAAGTGGCGCACGTCAACATCGGTGTCATCACGACCCTCATTGACAATGGCTATATCCCAGTTGTCTCTTCGGTTTCCTGCGACTCCGATGGTGTGGTGTACAACGTCAACGCTGATACTGCTGCGGGTGCGCTCGCGGTTGCGGCAGATGCCGAGGCACTCGTGATGTTGACCGATGTGGCAGGTCTTTACGCTGACTGGCCGAATAGTGCTGAGATTGTTGATCACACCACCGCTGATGAACTTGCCGCGCTGATCCCGCAATTGGATAGCGGCATGATTCCGAAGATGGAAGCCTGCCTCGTGGCTGTGCGCGGTGGGGTGCGACGCGCACTCGTTGTCGACGGGCGAGATCCCGATGGTCTGATCGCGGCCGCGGTAATCGGGGAACCTGTCGGAACTGTCATCACGCTACATCCGTTAGGTGCACGGACATGACCTCACAGCCTCAGGGTGGCCCACACAGCGAAGAACTCCGTCAGCAGTGGGCGACGACAATGATGCGCAACTACGGCGTCCCAGCGCTCTCCTTGGACCATGGACAGGGCGCATGGGTCTGGGATGTGGACGGGAACAAGTATCTCGATCTCGTTGCGGGGATTGCCGTTAACTCGTTGGGGCATGCACATCCGTCGATCGTTGCGGCCGTCACCAACCAGGTGGGCAAACTCGCGCACACGAGCAATCTGGCCATCCATCGACCCGGGCTCGAACTCGCGCAACGCTTAGCCGGCCTAGTAGCAGTGCCATCGCGGGTTTTCCTTTGTCAGGATGGAGCAACGGCAAACGAGGCCGCGCTCAAATTGGCTCGAAAGTTCCATCGGGGTGGTCGAAAGCAATTTGTATCAACCCATGGGGGATTTCACGGACGTACGTTCGGCGCACTGTCGGTAACGGGTAGCCCAGCCAAGCAGGCACCGTTCGTGCCCCTTGTCGAACCCGTAGCGTTCGTCGACTTTGGTGACATCGACGCAATGCGGGCCGCCGTGACGGAGGCGACTGCCGCGGTCATTGTTGAACCGATCCAGGGTGAGGGTGGCGTCATCATGCCACCGGCCGACTACCTCTCGAGCGTTCGTGAGATCTGCACCCGCGCAGGTGCTCTGCTCATCGTGGATGAAGTGCAATCCGGCATTGGGCGAACGGGCACCTGGCTCGCCAGCATTGCTGCAGGGGTTGTTCCTGACGTCATTACTTTGGCCAAAGGCCTTGGTGGTGGACTTCCTATCGGAGCGGTCATTGCAACCGGCACTGCTGGTGACGCGTTCGAACCGGGGGATCACGGCTCAACGTTCGGTGGGAATCCGATTTCATGTGCAGCGGCACTTGCCGTCATCGACACCATCGAGAAAGACCACCTACTCGAACACGTTGACACCATTGGGAAGCAACTGTCTGACGGTTTCGATGCGATCGACCATCCACTAGTGGCGTCACATCGTGGTGTCGGGTTGTGGCGGGCGATTGAACTGAGCGCGCCTGCGGCCGCTGCGGTGGAGTTGTCTGCTCGTAACCAAGGGTTCCTCGTGAATGCGGTTCGTCCGACGACGATACGACTAGCCCCACCGTTGGTTCTTACCGCAGATCAGGCTCAGTCATTTCTTGACGCGCTGCCAGCGATCTTGGACGGTGCGCAGTGAGTACTCCGAAGACGAAGGCAGCGCGTAGAGCGCTCATCGTCCAGCTTCTGGAGCGCACGTCCGTGACGAATCAGGCGATGCTGGCCGAACTCCTTGTGGCGCATGGCTTAACAGTCACGCAAGCCACACTTTCTCGTGACCTCGATGAGATTGGCGCCATCAAAGTTCCGGGCCCCGATGGCTCGTCCATCTACGCTGTGCCAACCGAGGGTGGTGAGCACGCTCTGGTTGTGGCAAAGGGGGAGGAGCCAACAATCGCTCGCCTTGCCCGAGTCGCCAGTGAAGTGTTGGTGTCAGCGGATAGTTCGGCGAATCTGGTAGTTCTAAGAACGCCGCCGGGTGCCGCTCAGTATCTTGCATCGACGATTGATCACACAGTCCTGCCGTCCGTCATTGGTACGGTCGCCGGGGACGACACACTGCTGCTCATCACTAAAGACCCAAACGGGGGCGAGCAGGTCGCCGCTGCCATGCTGGCTCTTGCGGAATCGAACCGGTAGTCGGCTTTCGTTGTACCACTGGTGATGTGTCGGGACTTGAATTGGACTCACGGATCGGAGCGGCTCGATGAGCAATGAACAAGCACAGCGCCTGTGGGGTGGACGGTTTGAAGCAGGTCCGGCGGACGCGATGGCAGCGCTATCAGCGTCAGTGCATTTCGACTGGCGACTGGCGGTTTACGACCTCCGTCAAAGTCGCGCGCACGCGCGGGTATTGCATCAGGCCAATCTTCTGACGGACGACGAAATCGACGCGATGATCAGCGCATTGGATCAACTCGAGGTCGATGTTCTCAACGGAGAGTTCACGCCGATCATTGCCGACGAAGATGTTCACACCGCACTTGAGCGCGGGCTCACCGAACGTCTCGGTGAGCTAGGTGGCAAACTCCGGGCTGGGCGTTCGCGCAACGACCAAGTTGCCACGGACTTTCGGTTGTTCCTGCGGCATGAGGCTCGTCGGTTGGCCGCAAACGTCATCGATCTCGAAGCGGCGATTCTGGTTCAAGCTGAACGTCATGTCGAAACACCGGCGCCGGGCTTTACACACTTGCAGCATGCACAGCCAGTTTCGTTTGGTCATGAACTTGCCAAGCACATTCACGCCTTCTCACGTGACGTGGATCGATTGATTGACTGGGATCGTCGCGCTGCCTTTTCTCCCATGGGTGCAGGGGCGCTTGCTGGATCTTCCCTCCCGCTCGACCCGCGAGCTATCGCCCAAGAACTCGGATTCACCGATGCGATTGCCAACTCAATTGATGCGGTCAGTGATCGTGACTTTGTAGCCGAGTTCTGTTTCGTATCCGCAATGATCGGCGTTCACCTGTCGCGGTTGGGTGAGGAGATTTGCCTATGGACGTCGCGTGAATTCCGCTGGGCCAAACTCGACGATGCGTGGTCAACAGGCAGCTCGATCATGCCGCAGAAAAAGAATCCAGATGTAGCCGAGTTAGCTCGTGGAAAGGCCGGACGACTGATCGGTAACCTCACGGGCATTCTTGCCACGCTGAAGTCACTTCCATTTGCCTACAACCGTGATCTTCAAGAAGACAAGGAGCCGGTGTTCGATGCGATCGACACGCTGGCCCTTGTTCTTCCAGCCATGACAGGTTGCGTATCGACATTGACATTCGATGTGGATCGGATGGCTGCCTCGGCTCCTGAAGGCTTTGCGCTTGCCACCGATATCGCTGAATGGCTGGTGCGCAAGGGTGTGCCTTTCCGTGAGGCACATGAGGTCGCAGGCAACTGTGTTCGTCGCGCGGAGGCGCGAGGCGTTGAATTGTGGGATTTGAGTGACGAGGAATTCCGCTCGATCAGTGAAACCCTGACCGCCGACGTGCGGTCTGTGCTGACGGTGCGTGGAGCGCTTGATTCCCGCTCGGGTTACGGGGGGACGGCTCCGCGTCGAGTTCGCGAGCAGTTGGGCGAAGTGGGTGCCCAACTCGTGACGCAACGACAATGGGCTGCCAAAAACGGCTAGAACCTCAGTCGAACGGCTCATGCCCGATCGGCAACATGGTCCGAATGGATGATCTTAAGTGCCAATGTCGCGTTCAGGCCGTGTTCGGGTGATCTCTTCCCCTACCTTGGTAATCACTCAGGGGATCTGAGTAGCTAGGGAGATGTTGATCCGCGACCGATAACTCGGTCACCAGCTCAAACCATTGGGCAGGTCGCGGGGAGTCAGTGGTGAGACCGGCCCTGGTGAGAGACGATTATTCGTTGATTACCACGTGGGGGTCACCATGGTTCTTGGATATCGAACGGCTATCTCGCGCAGTCGCTCCGCGGCTGTTGCTGCCGGATGTGCCGCTGCTGTAACTCTCGCACTGTCAAGCGTGCCTTGGCTCGCGGCCTCGGCGACTCAGCATGGTGGTGACAACCAGCGCGTTGTCTGTCACTGGTCTGATCAACAGCAGTCGTACACACGCATGATCGTTGACGAGAGCGGCTATGAAGCGCATCGCGCTCACTCCCAAGATCGTCACGGCTCCGAAGGTGACATGAACTACGGATGTTCAGATGACGACGAGGACGGGTCGTGGTCTGGGTCGGGCGGGGACAGCCAGTCACCGGGCTCATCGGATGAGTGTGAGCAGGAAGACGACTCAACCTGTTCGACAGATCCATCTGCGACACCCACCGATACGTCGACTCCATGTCCGTCTGACTCCGCGACCCCCACACCCACGGACAGTGCGACAGTTACCGCTACTCCGACCCCGTCCGACACGGTGACGCCGACGCCAACACCGACTGATTCCGCGACGGTGACCCCAACTCCGACTCCTACACCAACTGACACGGTGACGCCG
>JBAXUN010000037.1:0-18981 GCA_037129655.1 Actinomycetes bacterium | reverse complement strand
GTCATACCCAAACGAACGATTCGTCCACCCAGGATCCGCACCCGCCAAATCCTCCTGACGCCACCGACCATGAACACCCGACAATTGCGTATCAGACAGGTCGGACTTCGTCAGACTGCACCGAATTCCCAAGCGCCTAGACAGGTAAAACGGCCGAGTTCGCAAATATGAACGCAGCCACGATGATCACGATGTCCGCCGGCAACGGATGCCAGACAACAATCTTTTCATCCGTCATAGTCGTCCACCAGCGAAGGCAGTGATACAAAGCCTCACCAATGCACACAAACGAGAGCCAGACAGTGAAAACCGTAACAGCCCGCACCTCATTGCCTAAGAAGAATGCTGATACGAGTCCAGTGGGCACGGCCAAAAGGGCATATGTCCACGTCAACCCGTTGAACATGATTCGTAACTCATTCCGTGGCAGACCCTCATTCACCTGTGTGTCTAGTTCATCACGCAGGATCTGGATAAGTTCTTTGTCACCGTCTAAGCGATCAGGGAGTTGCGACACCCAATATGAGAGGGAGAAACGAGAAAGCCGCATCACGGTCACACACACCTGACTGAACTGTCACGCACGGTCATCCGCAAACTCCCAAACATTCAAGCGTCAGATCTCAAAAAGGGGTTGAAGTCGAGCCTCGATCTGATCGGCCATGGCCTGCTGCTCGGGGTTGCCCGATGCGCGTAGTCCGTCAACGACGCCGCGCTGATCCGGCTCACTACGGTTTTGGCTTTGCTTCACTTTGGCTTCGACGCGATCAAGATGGACGATCACACCAACGATGGCTTTCAGCTGGCCGGCGATAAATGCTTCTGGTGCATCGGAAACAGCCCATGGATCTGGCCTCGGCGATTCGTGAGCCAAGGTCAACGCAGTGACAATCTCGAGCAACCGATCAGGATCCGGGACGAGCTCGATAGTGCCGGATAAGTGGACTGCCGAGTAGTTCCATGTCGGCACAACGCGGCCATGCTCAGCCTTCGAGGCATACCAGGCAGGTGACACATACGCCTGCTCGCCACGAACGATCGCCAGCGCTCGCGCGCCCTCGCTCACATGAACAAACTGCTCATTCATGATCGCGGCGTGAGCGATTAAACGTCCGTACGCGGCATTCTCTGTCGGGGTCCGATCCCACAGCACCGGCAGCAGTGACGTTTCGGGCGATCCATCAGCCGCCACCGTCACGACGTCCGCTGAACCCACGGCCTCAACGAGTTTGGCGATCTCGTCGAGATCCTCGAGTGCGAAGTGTCGCGGGATGTACATCGACGGTTACTCAGACACGCCAAGGCGTTCGAGCAGCAGGTCACGAACACGACCGGCATCTGCCTGACCGCGCGTTGCCTTCATCACGGCACCGACGATCGCACCGGCTGCAGCAACCTTGCCGCTGCGAATCTTCTCCGCAACCTCAGGTGATTCCGCAAGTGCAGCGTCAATCGCTTCAAGCAGCGGACCATCATCGGAAACAACAGCAAGACCGCGAGCAGCGACGACCTCGTCGGGCGAGCCTTCACCTGCGAGTACACCCTCGATCACCTGCCGGGCGAGCTTGTCGTTGAGTGCACCTTCGCCAACGAGGGCTTCAACGCGAGCCACATCGGCCGGAGTGATCGGCAGCTCGGTGAGCTCAACAGCGCGGTCGTTTGCGATACGTGTCAGTTCACCAACCCACCACTTGCGAGCCGCGGCCTGATCCGCACCGAGTGCCACCGTTTCGGCAACGAGATCGAGAGCACCGGACCGAACGACCGCCATCATGTCGAAGTCCGAAATCCCCCATGCTGCTTGCAGGCGAGCCTGATAAACCGCTGGGTTCTCAGGTAATTCCGACCGTAGCTTCTCAACCCATGCTGGGTCCGGAGCGATCGGTACGAGATCCGGCTCTGGGAAGTAGCGGTAGTCCTCGGCGTCAGACTTCTCACGTCCTGACGTCGTGATGCCAGTGTCTTCATGCCAGTGACGCGTCTCCTGGATGATCGTGCCACCCGCGCGCAAAACAGCAGCCTGACGCGTCATCTCGTAACGAATAGCCCGCTCAATTGAGCGAAGTGAGTTGACGTTCTTAGTCTCGGTGCGAGTACCTAACTTGGAATCAGGTGACGGACGCAGCGATACGTTCGCATCACAGCGAAGTGAACCCTGCTCCATCTTGACGTCCGAAACACCAAGCCCACGAAGGATTTCGCGCAATGCGGTGACGTAAGCGCGCGCAACCTCAGGCGCATACTTGCCGGTTCCTTCGACCGTCTTCGTGACGATCTCGATGAGAGGAATACCAGCACGGTTGTAATCAACGAGTGAATAGTCAGCGCCGTGAATACGTCCGGTGGCACCACCCTGATGTGAGGTCTTGCCAGTGTCTTCTTCCATGTGCGCACGTTCGATGCCGACGCGGAAGGTCTTCATGCCCTCATCAGTTTCGACATCTACGTCTAGGTAACCGTCGTAACAAATGGGCTCGTCGTACTGCGACGTCTGGAAGTTCTTCGGCATATCTGGGTAGAAGTAGTTCTTCCGCGCGAATCGGCACCACGTGGCGATCTTGCAGTTGAGTGCAAGCCCAATGCGAATCGCAGATTCAACGGCCGTTGCGTTCACGGCGGGCATCGAGCCGGGCAGGCCCAAGCACACCGGGCAGACCTGCGTGTTTGGCTCAGCACCAAACTCCGTGGGGCAGCCGCAGAACATCTTTGTGTTGGTGCCGAGTTCAACGTGAACCTCGAGACCAAGTACTGGATCGAACTCGGCGATTACCTCGTCGTATGGAACGACGGCGTCAGCAGTTGATGTGCTCATAGCGACGGAGCCTCCTGCAAAATCGGGTGTCCCCACGTTTGAAGTAGTGCAGCTTCAAGTGCGGCGCCTACGTTGTAGAGCCGCTCATCGGCCAGGGCCGGAGCCATGATCTGAAGGCCCACGGGTAGGCCATCCTCTGGGGCCAAACCAACCGGCAGTGACATACCCGGAATACCGGCCATGTTGGCTGGAATGGTGGCCACATCGTTGAGATACATCGCCAGCGGATCGTCGAGCTTCTCCCCCAACTTGAACGCTGTGGTTGGCGCGGTTGGTGAGATCAGCACATCAGCCTGTGCGAACGCGGCAGCGAAGTCGCGCTGGATCAGTGTGCGAACCTTCTGTGCCTGACCGTAGTACGCGTCGTAGTAACCAGCCGAAAGTGCGTACGTACCAAGCATGATGCGTCGGATGGTCTCGTCACCGAAGCCGGCCGCACGCGTACGTCCCATCACCTGCTCGATCGACGGATCACCATCACCTTCACCAACCCGGATGCCGAAGCGCACGCCATCGAACTTGGCCAGATTGCTTGAACACTCACTGGGCAGGATCAGGTAGTACGCGGCAAGTGCGTAGGGGAAGTGCGGGCACGACACCTCGACGATCTCAGCACCCAAGCCTTCAAGGATCGTGACTGCTTCGTCGAAACGCTGGCGAACTCCAGCCTGGTAGCCGTCGCCACCGAGTTCGCGAACGATGCCGATCTTCATGCCCTTCACGTCGGCGCGCATCGCGGCACCAACAACATCGGGAACAGGATCGGTGACGGAGGTTGAATCCATCGGATCGTGCCCGGCGATCACAGCGTGCAAGAGTGCAGCATCGAGAACAGTGCGCGAACACGGCCCGGCCTGATCAAGTGATGAGGCAAGCGCGACAAGGCCGTAGCGGGAAACTGCCCCATACGTCGGCTTGACTCCGACCGTGCCGGTGACGGCCGCCGGCTGACGGATCGAGCCACCCGTATCCGTACCGATTGCAAGTGGTGCTTCGAAGGCCGCAACGGCAGCAGCCGAGCCACCGCCCGAGCCGCCGGGGATCCGATCGAGGTCCCACGGGTTGTGCGTGGGGCCGTATGCGGAGTGCTCAGTAGATGAGCCCATCGCGAACTCATCCATATTCGTCTTGCCGAGGATCACGACGCCGGCCGCCTTCAGGCGCGCCGTCACAGTTGCGTCGTAGGGCGGACGCCAGCCTTCGAGAATCTTCGACCCACAGGTGGTGGGGATTCCCTTCTGCGTCATGACGTCCTTAAGTGCGAGTGGCACACCGGCCAGTGGTGAGAGCTGCTCGCCAGCGGCACGGGCCTTATCGACGGCGTCGGCAGCCGCTAATGCACCCTCGGTGTCGACGTAGAGGAATGCATGCACTCGCTCGTCAACCGCACCGATGCGATCGAGGTGAGCGGTGGCAACCTCAACGGCCGACACCTCGCCGGACGCAACCTTCCTGGCGGTTTCGGCAGCAGTCAGTGTGATGAGTTCAGACGTCATCGCTTACTCCTCATCCAAGATGCGCGGGACTCGGAAACGATCCGATTCAACTGACGGAGCACCCGAGAGCGCCTCTTCGGCCGTGAGCGATCCACGCACGACATCCTCGCGGAAGACGTTCACCAGCGGCAGCGGGTGGCTCGTGGCCGGCACATCGTCGGCAGCGACCTCAGACACCTTCGCTACTGCGCCCAAGATGACGGCCAGCTGCTCGGCATAGTGATCGAGGGACTCGGGCGGCAGGTCAATGCGCGCCAACTTCGCCAAGTGGGCGACGTCCTCGCGGCTGATGGATGGGGTTTCCGACATGCCCCCATCCTAGAGAGGTCGTGTTACCGCCGCGTTACCGCATCAGCGCGAGTCGACGACCGGCGCCTACGCGGGACCGCTCGCGGCTACGGCGAGGGCCGCTTCGGCCCCCTCAGTCAGCAAGACCTGGAAACCAGCCGCATCAAGGACTGGCCGGCCGAGATCGACAGCCTTGTCGTACTTCGAGCCTGGGTTTTCCCCCACGACGACGAAGTCGGTCTTCTTCGATACCGAGCTGACCACCTTGCCACCCACCGCCGTGACCGCCTCCGTCGCGCCGTCGCGGGAGAAACCCTCGACGGTTCCGGTGATGACGACAGTGACGCCGGCAAGGATTTGCGGCCCGGTTTCGGCGCGCTCCTCGACGAAGGCAACGCCCGCCCGACGCCATTTCTCTACGACCTCACGATGCCAATCGACGCTGAACCACTCAACGACGGCCTCGGCGATGATCGAACCGACACCCTCTACCGCAGACAGTTCTTCGACGGATGCGGCCGCAATTCGGTCGAGATCACCAAACTCGCGGGCTAGGGCCTGCGCGGCCGTCGGCCCCACATGACGAATCGATAGCGCGACGATCACTCGCCACAGCGCTTGCTTCTTGGCCAACTGAAGCTCGGGTAGCAGCTTCTCGGCATTCGCCGTCAGCACTCGCTCCCCCGCACCCCCATCACGAGTGAAGAACGACGATTGCACGAGGTGACCGGCCGTCAGCAGCAGAACATCACCTTCGTCACTGATGATCTGTTCGTCGAGTAGAGCCCCAGCTGCCTTGGCACCTAAGCCCTCGATATCCAACGCACCGCGCGAGGCAATGTGTGAGACCCGCTCGCGTAACTGCGCCGGACAGGACCGCTGATTGGGGCATCGAATATCGACATCACCCTCTTTTGCTGGTGCAAGTGGCGTGCCACAGGACGGGCAATTCGTCGGCATCACAAAGGCGCGCTCATTGCCCGTGCGCTCTTCAACGACAGGGCCGAGTACCTCGGGGATCACATCGCCGGCTTTGCGCAGGAACACTAGATCACCGATCAGCACGCCCTTGCGCACAACCTCTTCCTGGTTGTGCAAGGTGGCCATCGCAACGGTGGATCCGGCAACCTTCACTGGCTGCATCACCGCGAACGGAGTTACTCGTCCGGTACGTCCAACGTTGACTTCAATATCGAGTAACCGAGTGCGCACGACCTCTGGCGGGTACTTATACGCAATCGCCCAGCGCGGTGCGCGTGACGTGGCACCAAGCCGATCCTGAACTGCGAGCTCATCAACCTTGATGACGACGCCATCGATCTCGTGCTCAACATCGTGACGATGTTCGCCGTAATACGCGATGAACTCACGAACCTCGCCCAGCGATGTGACGACCTTGGCGCGCTCACTCGTCGGCAATCCCCAGCCGTGAAGAGCCTCATACGCCTCTGACTGCCGAGTCGGCTCATGGCCCTCCCACACGCCAACCCCGTGCACGATCAGATGTAGACGACCAAGTCGACGAACCGCACGATCCACATCTGCTTGCAGACGATCAACATTGGAAGCCCCGCGCTCTTTGGCTGATGCAAGCTCTGCCTCACGTCGATCAACACGTTGACGTAACGTGCCCGCGCCAGCGTTGCGCGCATTGGCGAACGGTGAACGACCATCCGCGAGCATTTCATCGTTGAGCTCATTGAACTTCTCGAGCGGGAAATACATCTCGCCGCGAACTTCCACTAACTCCGGAACGGGCTGGCCTTTCGATGCCTTCAGCGTTTTCGGGATCGAGTCGAGGAATCGCGCGTTGTAGGTGACATCCTCACCAACCCGTCCATCACCACGGGTAGCAAGCGAACGCAAAGTGCCGCGTTCGTAGACGATGTCCACGGCCAGGCCGTCGACTTTTAGCTCACACAGCATCGACGGCACTGATCCGAGGTCGCGCTCAACGCGCGCAGCCCAAGCTGCGAGTTCGTCCTCGCTAAAGGCGTTGTCGAGGCTCAGCATCCGTTGCACATGCTCAACAGGTTCGAACATGTCGGACCGCTCACCACCAACAGATTGCGTTGGCGAATCAGCCGACACCAATTCCGGATACGCCGCCTCAAGTGCTTCGAGTTCGCGGTAGTACTCGTCATACTCGGCATCAGACAGCGTCGCCGCATCATGGACGTAGTACCTGCGGCGCGCATCGTCGATCACATCGACAAGCTCACGCCAGCGCTGCGCCTGTGCCGGCGACGCGCTAGCGATCTGCGCCGCATCACCTTCGGGAATCAGATCTACTGCTTCGTCATCGCTCATCGCGTGCCTCCGAACCACCGCGCAGTTCCTCATCCCGAAGCGTTCGTGAGGCTGACGTCAGCCGCGTCAAAGCAGAGCGAACATACGAAGGCGATGCCCCGGCGAAACCACAGGTCGGTGAAATCAGTGTTGATGACGCCATTCGCCCCTCATCAAATCCCAGTCGGCCACCAAGTTGGCGCAGTGGCATAACCGTATCGAGATCACCCGACAGTTCAGTGTCAGTTGCCGGCATGATTCCGGCCACCAAGCGACGTCCAGATTGGATCAGTTCGCCGAGCTCATCATCATCGCGCGGCGAATACGTGAGCATGTCGATCGAAAGCGCATCGGCGGGGGTCCGTCGCAACAACGCCAGCGGTGGCCGCGTCTCACAGCAGTGAATGGCCGTCGAGGCACCAGCAGCGGTGATCGCTTCGAGGACCTGCGTGATCGCAATCTCGACGACGTGCGGCTCGATCGCTGCGATCCGGCCGCGGCCACTCTGCGTCGGGATCGATCCGAGCAGCACAGAGTTAAGCACCGGCTCATCAAGCCAAATCCAATGCTGCGCCTTGGGAAGGCGACGACGTAGCTCTGCGACATGATCGGAAGCGGCATGTGCCAGCGCACCGGCCAGATCGCGGCACGCCCCCGCATCCTTCAAAGCTCGCTCACCAAAGTGCAACTCAATCGAGGCTGCCATCGTCCACGGCCCAGCCAAGGACACAGCGGCCACACCTTCGTAGGATTCGAGAGCTTCCTCCCACGCATCGAGATCCTCGCCAAGCCACGACGAGGCGCGCCGCATATCGCGGCCGGGTGCGTCCGCGAAGCGCCAGCCGTCGGGAGTCGTTTCCAAAGCCAGATCCGGCGCGACGCCGGCGAGCAAGCCTCCCGTGCGGCCGATCATGTCCGAGCCGGGCCCGCGCGCGGGCAGTTCGGGTAGATGCGGAACACCATCAGCAGCGGTCAACTCGCCGACGATGAGGGCCACCGATTCCCGGACAGATGTGCCCGGCATCGAGCCCACAACCGTCGCCGCGGCTGGGGCCAACCGATCAAGGGAAGGCGTTACCGGTTCGGACGCAGCAGAGCCCCGATCGTCGTTGTTCTCGAAAACTTCGCCAAACCCACTGTCCATCACATTCGGAGGTTAACCGTTTCCGGCTACGCTCGCTGCTGTGGGTTCACTGCTCAGCACCGTCGACACCTCGCTGACGCATGCTGTGAGCACAACTCACGTCCACATGGCCACCACGATCGAGGTTCTTCCAACCTCTTTACCCGGTTGGACGCAACTCGCCGCAGTAGGCGTTGGTGCGATCAGTGGGGCGGCTTTTGCCGCTCGGCGTGGCTTCGACGTAGTTGGCGTTCTCGTCCTATCGGTGGCGACCGGGCTCGGCGGGCTACTCCTACGCGACACCCTGTTACAGCGCGGCACCTCAATTGTCCTAACCGATGGGCGCTATCTCATCATCGCGGCAATTGCGGCTGTCATCGGATTCTTCTTCGCCGGCCTGGTCGATCGACTTGAGCCCGTCGTCGTCGTACTCGATGCGTTGGCGCTAGGCTTCCTCGCCGCCGCAGGAGCAAATGCGGCTCTTGCAATTCAGCTGCCGCCGTCGGCCGCCGTATTCATCGGTGCAGCCACCGCGGCCGGTGGGCTGGTTCTGCGTGACCTGCTGGCCGGAGTCGCGCCAGGAATCATGCGCCCCGGCGTTCTGATCGCTGCTGCGGCGTTTATCGGCGCACTGGTCTTCACCGTGCTTGTCGTCTACACCGGAATGGCGCGCGGCCAAGCACAGGTGATCGTTGTGCTTGTTGTCTTTGCGATTCGAGTATTGGCAGTGCGGCTGCAGTGGCGAACCAGACCCGCCCGCGATCTCACCGACCGCATCTGGGATCGCTGGATCAAGATTCCGAAGCGGAATCCTTTGCCGATCGAAATCGCACCCGAGACAACACCAACCGCGGTGTCAACGTTTTCACTGCCACCCGATTGGGACGACACGAGTACCTTCCTTCGACCCCCCGGCCTGCGCTCCAATGGCGAGGCAGAGGAAGGACGGGACAAGAGATGAGCACGCCCGTCGTCGACGTCATCGCCTTCCCCGCCTTCATCACAATCACGACCGTGACGTTTGGTGGACTGTCCGGCGCCTTACATGCCACGAAGCGCGGCCTCGATCCCATCGGGGTTTTCACGATATCGCTGTTATGCGCAGTTGGCGGCGGCATCATTCGCGATGTCCTGCTGCAATCCGGAGTGCCGACGTTTCTGGTCAATCCTCAGTTCCTTGGTCTCGCCGCAGTGGCCGCGGTGACTGGATTCTTCCTCGCCGGCTTGGTGAAACTCGTCGTCCCACTCATAACCGTCGTCGACACATTGCTGATCGGTTCGTGGGTACTCCTCGGCGCTGAAAGGGCCTTGGCCTATCACCTCGGCTCTAGTGCAGCGATCCTTCTCGGCGTTATCACCGCAACTGGTGGCGGACTCATCCGAGACTTGCTCTGCGGCGAAGTGCCAGCCATGGTGAAACCCGGTGAGTGGTACGGCTTGATCACCATCATCGCCGCATTGTTCTTCGTGGGGCTCGTTCGACTCGGACTTCCGATCGGTGTTGCCGAGGCCTCAACCATGGTGATGGCCGCAGTTTTACGCATCGCTGCAATGCGCGGAAATTGGCACACTCCGACGGCTTACGACCTTTGGGGCGATCTCGAATCACGCATGACGGCCGGCGTCGAGCAGTCGATTCGAAAGCGCGATGAAACGTTAAAGCAGAACGAGCAGGTGCTTAACGACGCGTCGCGCGACTAATTGTTGACGAGCCGATCACTCGGGTGTCGTCGTAGATCACCATCGCTTGGCCAGCGGCTACCCCGCGCAATGATTCGTCGAGAAGTGCGGTAACGACATCACCGTCAACCTCAATCCGAGCTGGCACGGCCTCCCCATGCGCGCGAACCTGGACGAGTGCCTGCGTCGACTCCGTCAGTGCCGGGCCACACCAGCGCGCTCGGTCGCCGGAAATGTGATCGATGTGCAACAAAGTGGGCGGACCGATCATCACGGTGGACGTGGCGGTGTCTACCTCGACGACGTAGCGTCGAGCACCATCAGCCGCAGGTCTCCCCAAGCCAACACCGCGCCGCTGTCCGACTGTGAATGCGTATGCACCTTCGTGCTGACCTACAAGTTCACCTGTCGTGGCATCAATGATGTCGCCGGGCGCATCGCCTAGGCGGTTGTGTAACCAACCCGCAGTGTCGCCGTCAGGAACGAAACAAATGTCGTGACTGTCAGGCTTATCGGCCACGAGCAATCCACGATTGGCTGCCTCAGTTCGAATATCAGCTTTGTGCGTGTCGCCAAGCGGGAACATCGCCCGAGACAACTGCTCTTCGTTCAGCACCGCGAGCACGTAGGACTGATCCTTGCCTGGATCGACAGCACGGTGAAGCTCACGTCCATTTGGTCCGTCGACAATACGGGCGTAGTGACCCGTGCAGACGGCGTCGAATCCCATCGCGACTGAGCGATCCAAGACGGCGGTGAACTTGATCTTCTCGTTACACCGCAGGCACGGATTTGGTGTGCGACCAAGGGCGTATTCACTGACGAAATCGTCAATAACTTCGGTTTCGAACAGCTCCGATAGATCCCAGATGTAGAACGGGATTCCAAGGACGTCCGCTACTCGGCGAGCATCATGGGAGTCTTCGATCGTGCAGCAGCCTCGCGAGCCGACCCGGTTCGCCGCAGGTGATCGAGACAAGGCCAAATGCACCGCGACAACCTCATGTCCGGCATCTACAGCACGTGCAGCGGCGACTGCGGAATCAACCCCACCCGATAGGGCAGCAACGACCTTCATCAGCTTCCCATCGACGAACGTGGAGTTCCGGCGCGACGAGCGCGCGCCACAATGTCGGGCAGCACCTCAACAACGCGATCAACATCGGCCTGCGTCGAATCCATACCGAGTGAGAACCTCAGTGAACTACGCGCGGTTTGCGGATCTATCCCCATCGCGAGTAGCACATGGCTCGGCTGCGGAACCCCAGCCGTACACGCAGACCCACGTGAACATTCGATTCCAGCAGCATCGAGAAGCAGCAGAAGTGCGTCCCCCTCGCAGCCCTCGAACGAGAGATTAGCCACACCAGGCAGTGTTTCGTCGGGATCACCGTTGCGCTTAACGTCGTCGATCGTCGCAGTTACCCGCTCGACGAGATCATCACGCAGTGTTCGCACTCGAGTTGCGCGCTCAGCCATATCGCCATTTGCCGCAACGATTGCCGCCGCGAGCCCTGCGATCGCAGGTGTGTCAAGGGTGCCCGAACGTACGTCGCGCTCCTGACCGCCACCGTGCAAAAGCGGAACCGGGTTAAGCCCCGGACGAAGTACGAGTGCGCCAACACCAATAGGACCGCCAACCTTGTGGCCCGACAACGCAAGTGCATCCACCAGCGATGCGTCAACAGGTAGTTGGCCTACTGCCTGCACTGCGTCGCAGTGGAACGGGATCGTGAACTCCGCACACAGCTCGGCGATCTCGGCAACCCGCTGAATCGTGCCCACCTCGTTATTGGCCCACATCACCGAAACCAAGGCGACCTGTTCGGAATCACGCTCGAGTTCCGTCTTCAGCCAATCAAGATCAACGCGTCCAACATTGTCCGCAAAAAGGTACTGAATCTCAGCCCCTGCGGATTCGGCAAGTGACTCAATGGGATCCAGCACAGCATGGTGCTCGATCGGCGAGGTCAAGATCCGACGACGATGTGGATCCTTTAACTGGCGCATCGCGTAGATGCCCTTGATGGCAAGGTTGTCTGCCTCGGTGCCACCTGAGGTGAATACAACGTCACGCGGTTGCACGTTCAAGACCGCAGCGATCGCCTCGCGGGACTCTTCGACAACACGACGGGCCCGACGTCCCGAGGCATGCAATGAACTCGCATTACCCACGGTCGCTAACTCAGTGGTCATCGCGGTCAGGGCTTCTGGCCGCATGGGAGCGGTAGCCGCGTAATCGAGATAGACCGTCTGCTTAGACACGTACGAAAGTCTAGTGCAGAAAAACAATGACCTCCCATCAGCGTTCGACGGGAGGTCATTGATCACATTCGATGAGCACTAGCCTTTGCGCTTACCGACTTCCTCAGTGAGTTGTGGCACGACCGCGAACAGATCTCCGACAACGCCGTAATCGGCAAGTTCGAAAATCGGTGCTTCTGCATCCTTATTCACGGCGACGATCGTCTTGCTCGTCTGCATTCCCGCACGATGCTGGATCGCACCGGAAATACCGTTCGCCATATACAACTGCGGCGACACGGTCTTACCTGTCTGACCCACTTGGAAAGCGTGCGGATACCAACCGGCATCCGTCGCGGCACGGGATGCGCCAACAGCAGCATTCAGTGAATCAGCCAGCGCTTCGACGACGGAGAAACCCTCCGGCCCGCCAACACCGCGACCACCAGAGACAACGATGGCCGCTTCGGTCAGTTCAGGACGTCCAGACTTGGCGCGAGGAGCCACATCAGTGATCTGCGCGGTCGTGGACGTTGCAGCATATGTAACAGCGACCTTCTCAACTGATGGGGTCGTTGGCGAGGCTTCAGGGGCAGCAGCGTTCGGCTTCACGGTAATGATCGGGGTGCCATGTGTGACCTTCGAACTGATCACGTACGACGCAGCGAAGACAGACTGAGTTGCCACACCTGAGGCATCAACATCAACTGCATCGGTGATCAGACCCGAATCGAGGCGAATGGCAGCACGGGCTGCAATCTCCTTACCTTCACTCGTACTCGTCACCAAGATGGCGGCCGGCGCGGCCTGCTGGGCGATCGTCACGAGCGCATCCACCTTGGGAGCGACGAGGTACTGACTAATCTCTGCGTCGTCGATGACATAGATCTTCGTTGCACCAAAGTTGCCCAGAGTTTCCGTCGCCGCCTCAACACCGGCACCGAAGAAGACTGCTGCGGGCTCACCGAGACGACGTGCAATCGTCAGCAATTCCGTGGTGGTCTTGCGCACAGCTCCGTCAACGTGATCGACAATTACCAATACTTCAGCCATGTCAGTCTCCTAGATGAACTTGCCGGCGGCGAGGAAGTCAGCGAGCTTGACGCCGCCATCACCCTCATCGGTCACGATCGTCCCGGCTTGACGCGCTGGACGCTTTGCAATGTTGTCAACTGCCGACCATGCAGCACCCAATCCGACGTGCGCCGGATCAATGCCAAGGTCGGCCAAAGTGAGGGTCTCAACCGGCTTCTTCTTCGCAGCCATAATGCCCTTGAACGACGGGTAGCGAGCCTCACCCGTCTGATCAGTGACACTGATAAGAGCAGGAAGCGAACCCGTGATGGTCGTTGATGCCTCATCGCTGTCACGACGGATCGTCACGGTGTTGCCTTCGATCGCGAGCGATGCTGCGAGCGTGAGGCCGGTAAGGCCAAGGCGCTCGGCAAGCATTGCCGGAACAACGCTCATCGTGCCATCGGTGGACGCCATCCCACAGATCACGACGTCCGGCTCGAGGCGACGAACGGCCGCGGCGAGTACCAGTGAAGTCGCAATTGCGTCGGAACCATGAAGTGCATCGTCAACAACGTGCACCCCGGCATCGCCACCCATGGACAGCGCCTTGCGCAGTGCCTCACTGGCTGCCTCAGGTCCCATGGTCAGGAAGGTGATCTCACCTTCACCGGCCTTCTCAACAACCTGGAGCGCCTGCTCTACGGCGTACTCATCCAGCTCGGAGAGTCGGCCATCAACTGCGGCGCGATCAGTGGTGGTGTCACCACTGAATGAGCGGTCGCCGGCTGCATCCGGGACGTGCTTAACAAGAACGACGATCTTCATGCGTGCTCACTTTCGGGCCAGGCTCGGTGAGTCGATACCCACGGACTCGGTTGAGAGACGAACAAACTATCAAACGATAGTCAACATTCAAGTTGACGGTCGATTAGCAGACCGACTAGCGACTACGGGACAAGTGTAGATACAGATCGATCAGACCACGAACCGAGAATCTTTGACCTCTGTGCGTTTGACCGAGAGCGGCCGCCGACTTTTCACCGGAACTGCCGGGACTCCCACAGACACGCTGTACGCAGGTAGCGCACCCTTAACTACCGAGTTCGCTCCGACGACACTCCCGTGGCCGATTGACGAACCACGTAACACCGTGGACTTAGTCCCAATCCATACGTCAGGGCCAATCCGCACCGGCGACTTAACCAAGCCCTGATCCTTGATCGGAACACTCAGGTCGCGGTGATCGTGATCGAAATCGCAGATGTACGTCGAATCGGCGATCAGTGACGTCGTGCCGATTTCGATATCGAGATAGCTGTTGATCGTGACGTCACGTCCAAACACACATTTGTCCCCGATGCGCACATTCCCCTCATGCACTCGAATCCGACATTGCTCTCCGATGTGCACCCACTTACCAATGATCAAGCGCGCGTACCCGCGGCGAACATCAAGAACAACCTCGGGCCCAATGAACACCATGCCCTCGGTGATGATGTCCGGACGTCGGATGCGCAGCATGAACAACCGCCAGTACGTCATCCAATACCCACGGGAATACGCGCCATGCGTTCGCATCCATGCCAGCGATTCGCGGGTGATGAAACGTGCTTGCCGTTCATCACGTGGCGGGAATCCGCGGAGACGACGTGCTGTCGAGCCGATCACATCAAGCAGTCTCACGATGAATCCACCTGCGGCTCCGGCGAACAGTGTGCAGCGCCAACTACTACCGGCTTCGTACCGGTGATGCTGACGTTGTAGAAGAACTCATCAGGAACGATCCGGCTGAACAACTTTTCGTCAACCCGCGAAAGTGCAAGCCAACTTTTATAAGCGAACATCGCCCAGCCCATGCCGAGTGCACCGGGCTTGACGGCTGCCTCGAAAGTGCGTACCGGCCAGCCAAACCATGCGGCCGTCAGTTCTTCAGTGACAGTGCGTACGTCCACCGCACCGGCCCTTAACGCTGTGGCCGCAAGTCGATCCGGATCAAACGTATGCAGATCAACAACCGATTCCAATGCCGCAGCTCGCGACGATTCATCAAGTTCAGTTGGCGTGCGGGCCCACGTCTGACGAAGCGGCGACAACTGCGTCACCCGGGTAGCTGTCCACCAGGTGGCTTGCGAGAGTTTGCGAGCAATCACATCGCCGTGCACGGTGGGCTCTCCCGCGAATACGAATCGACCGCCGGGTCGTAAGACCCGCATCACCTCGCGCATCGCCAATTCAACATCGGGAATGTGATGCAGAACAGCGTGCCCAACCACAAGATCGAAGGCCTCATCCTCGAACGGCAGCGCCTCAGCGTCCGCAACCCGACCCTCTATGTCGAAGCCGAGGTGCTTTGCATTGCGTATGGCCGCCTCGACCATTCCCGGCGAAAGATCAGTAACACAACCGCGAACGAGAACGCCGGCCTGCTTGAGATTGAGTAGGAAGAATCCAGTCCCCGCACCCAATTCCAATGCGTCGCCATACGGCCACTGTGAAGATCCAGCGACGTGTTCAAAACGATCGCGGGCGTATGAAATACATCGCTCGTCGAACGAAATCGACCATTTCTCGTCGTAGGTCGACGCTTCCCAATCGTGGTAGAGAATGTTCGCCAATTTGGGATCGCTCCATGCCGCCTGAACGTCTATCTCAGAGGCGGGGTCGCGCGACATACCGCAAGTTTCGCACGAAGGCCCGCCCTCGTCCGGACGACCTATACTTGGTGATGGGCAGAGGGGTTGGAAATGCAGACACGAATCATCGTGACGTCGGCGCTTGCGTTGGCGATCGGAGCGGGCGTTATCGCCGGGGTCACCATCCCGAACAGCGGTGTTTCTGCTCCTTCGGCATTGGCCAGCACACCGTCCACTGCGGCCTCTACGCCGTCTAGCAACGCTTCGGGCAATTCCAGTAGCCCAACTCCGGACAATTCCACCAGCGCCGCATCTTCAGACGGAGTCACCGCCTCGGCTGTGCGCCCGGGTGATGTCTACCCGATCACAAAGCTTGCTGCGGGACAAAAGGCGCCTCAGTTCGTGGTCATTTCATTCGACGGCGCATGTAAAGACGCGCTGTGGAAGCACTATCTCGATCTGGCGAAAAGCACTGACTCACGTTTCACGTTCTTCCTATCGGGCCTCTGCCTGCTGCCTGATCGTCAGCGGTTCATGTACCACCCACCCCACAAAGCTGCTGGCACTTCCGCCATTGGCTTTGGGGATGCCAGCCTTATTCCCGGTCGAATCGCCAATCTGACGACCGCCTACAACATGGGCAACGAGATGGGCACACACTTCCTCGGCCACTTCTGTGACGCTAAGGGCGTTGCGACCTGGTCGAGCGCTGACTGGCAGTCCGAAATCAGTCAGGCCAGAAACTTCTTGGACAATTGGAAGTCAATCAACGGCAACACCGATCCCAACCTGAAGTTGCCGTTCAGTTCCAAAGTTTGGGTCGGTGACAGAACGCCATGCCTTGCGGGCAAGCGCAGCCAGATGTACCCGGTGTTCGCGAAGCAGGGCTTCAAGTACGACGCGTCTGGCACCGGCAACCTGAGCTGGCCCAAGCGAATTCCCAACCACAAAACCATGTGGAACTTCCCGCTTCAGAGCATCAAGATCGTCGGCTACGGTCGCAACCAACAGTCGATGGATTACAACTTCCTCTACACCCAGAACAAGGGCAAGATCACTGCCCCTAAGGCAACCTGCGATCGAATTCAAAAGTCGACTTACGCGTCATTCATGTTGGCACTCAAAACTGTCCACTCGGCAAACAGGGCTCCCCTGTTCATAGGCAACCACTTCAACACCTGGGTTTGTGGCGCGTACAAAAATGCCCTCACATCGTTCGTCCAAAACGCGCACACGACGTACCCGGACGTTCGCTTCGTCACCTTCGAGTACCTCACTCGCTGGCTCGAAGCGCAGACGCCATCGACATTGAAGAGACTTCAATCCCTCGCTCCGGCAAAGGAAGCCTAAGACCTCGATTACTGGCCGATGAAGTTTGCTTTACCCGGTCCGTTTTCGACGAAAGACTTCATCCCGATGGCTCGATCTTCGGTTGCGAACAGGGCCGCGAATTGAACCCGCTCGATCTCTAGTCCGGTTTCAAGGTCAACCTCAAGACCACGATCGATTGCTTCCTTAGCGGCCCTCAATGCGTAGGCCGGACCGCGAGCGAACTGCTCGGCCATATCCATGGCCGCTGAGTACACCTCGTCATCAGGCACCACTCGGTCTACCAAGCCAATGTGTAACGCCTCCTCGGCGGAGACAAAGCGCCCGGTGTAGATGAGTTCCTTCGCCCGCGCTGGGCCGACTAAACGCGGCAACCTCTGCGTACCCCCGGCACCTGGAATGATCCCGAGTTGAATCTCCGGCTGACCCAATTTCGCCTTCTCGCCCGCGATCCTAAGATCACAGCAGAGTGCGAGTTCACAGCCACCACCAAGTGCGTAGCCGGTGATGGCCGCAATCGTCGGCTTGGGAATTCGGGCTACGGCCGTGAACGACGCCTGTAGAGCGTTGGAACGAGCAACCATGTCCTGGTACGAGGCCTGAGCCATTTCCTTGATGTCCGCACCGGCGGCAAAAACCTTCGGACCTCCGTACAACACCACGGCGCGAACGTCCTCGCGCTGTGATGCTTCGAGGGCAGCCTGACGGATCTCTTCCTGAACTTGGAACGATAGGGCGTTCATGGGTGGGCGATTCAGCAAAATCGTTCCAACGCCACCTTGTACCTCAAGCTGAACTAACTCGCCCATGACTGCTCCTGTTCGCGTCGACGACCCATCGTCGTGGGCCTCAGCCTAGCCACCTCTAGAGTCATCGTCAGGTAAGTGCCCACGGCCCGCCATGGGGCCAGCAGTCAGACGTTACAAATGCCGAAGGAGTCCACGTGAGTAGCGACGCAATCCCTGAACTGGGGGTGCGACTAACTAATCGTGGGCTCGAGGTCGCGGTGTACGCGCCAAGTGCCGAACACATCGACCTATGCCTCTTTCTTAACGATGGTGAGCAGCGACATCGGCTCACTGCCGGAAGTACCCATCACGGGATCTTCGAGCACGTTCCAGTAGGCACCGCGTACGGCTTTCGCGCCGCCGGCCCGTGGCTACCTGACCACGGTCTACAACTGAACCCCAATAAGTTGTTGATGGATCCTTATGCCCGTGCCATCAGTGGTGAGGTTGTGTGGAACCAGGCACTCATGCCTGGCACCGAAGGACATACCGACCAGCCAGATCCGGCTGACTCAGCTCCCTTTATGCCCCGCTCGATCGTGGTCGACTCATCGTTCGCGTGGACGGACGATCATCGTCCGATGGTCAAGCCCGAAGACCGTGTGCTCTATGAAATACACGTCAAAGGTTTCTCGGCTTTGAATCCAGATGTCCCAACTGAACTGCGCGGAACGTACGCTGGCCTCGCCGCCTCTGCGTCCCGTGAGTACCTAACGTCGCTTGGGATTACCAGCGTGAGCCTGCTGCCCGTTCATCACTTTGCAACCGAACCGGCACTGGCAGCACGCGGCGTGCAAAACTACTGGGGCTACAGCAGTTTGGGCTTCTTCGCTCCACACGCCGCCTACGCAGCCGACCAGACGCCAGGTGCGCAGGTACGCGAATTCAAAGAGATGGTCGACGCGCTGCATGGTGACGGAATCGAAGTGATTCTCGACGTGGTTTTTAACCATACGTGTGAAGGTCCCGCGAACGGTCCGTCGCTGATGTTCCGCGGATTCGGTGAACGCGACTTCTACAAGATGACCGACAGTGGCACGTACACCGATACGACCGGATGCGGTAACACCTTCGATCTTGGCAAGTTGCCCAACACGCGATTAGTTATCGACTCACTGCGCTACTGGGTGACCGAGATGCACGTCGATGGATTCCGTTTTGATCTCGCGACGAGCCTGATTCGCACAGGCCAATACGTCGATCATTCCGCACCGTTCCTAGAAGCCATTCGCAACGACGACGTACTTCGTGACGTGGCACTCATCGCCGAACCTTGGGACCT
>JBAXUN010000036.1:0-19793 GCA_037129655.1 Actinomycetes bacterium | reverse complement strand
AGATGTCGATGAAATCGACGATGTCGAACCCGATGGGTACTTCGTCTAACTGCGTGCGTCAGTGTGCTGCGTTGTGCGCCCTGTAGGCCGCTCTACGTCGAAGAACGAAGACCAGGCCTGCTAGGCCTAGGACAGTGCCGGTGACGCAGACCCACGTCCACCACTGATTTCCTTGCGTAGCAAGGCTGTCGCGAAAGATCACGCAAGCAAGCAATCCTGCGGCGAATCCGATGGTCCCGAGTAAGACCGCTACGACTCCGTCCACGTCGAGTGGCGCAGGCCCCTTGGCAGCGGGCTCAGGTGATGAGGGATTCGTAGACACGATGTGAGCGTATCGTGTTGACGGCCCTAGGCTGAGCACATGGATCCGCGCACCCGTCGACTGCTGACCCAAGTGGTACTCGGCCTTTCTCTGGTTCTTGTGCTGTTTGCCGCCTGGCGACAGACGCGTTGACGTCGATGGTGATGTGACAGCAGATGCACATGTCATGGGAGCAGGCTCGCACCGAACTTCACTTCGCTCTGATGAATTCGGACCAACTGGTTCGTGCAGTCGCATCTGGTCGGCGGCGTGGATTCCAGCCAGAGTGGCGACGAGTGGAAGTGCGGCCGATTGACATCAAGGCCGGCCGCCGAATCCAAGTGGTGCGGCTCGATGAGAGGCAAGCGCACACGACGAATCTTGATTCTGGTGAATGGCTCACCGTCATCGATGAACTTCTCGACGCGGGTTTTGGTCACTGGCATGTTGATTCGGCCGACGAACAGATTCAACTTCGGGTGACGAAGAAGGGGGAAGCTCTCGTACATCGCGGCAAGCCATCCGAGGTCACCGAACAGATGTCCACCTCGCATGACCGGGTCAAGGCGCGTCGTCTGAATCCGGAGAATCCCGATGTCGAGCGGTTCCTTGTGGCGGTGGGTATCGCCGATGCACAGGGCCGGATTAAGCCAAGTCGGCAAGACAAGTACCGACAGATCGAGGAGTTCGTAAGGGTCCTTGATGCTTCGGTGAATGATGCCCTGATCGCTGGCTCTCTCGTCGAGTCATCTGCCGAAAAGCCATGGCAATTAGTTGATTTGGGCTGTGGTAACGCGTACCTGACGATGGCGGCGTACGTCTTTCTCGCGTGCGTACGGGGTGAACATGTTCGCGTTCATGGCGTCGACGTGCGTGAGGATTCGTACCGTCGTAATTCGGAGTTGGCTACGAACTTGGGAATCGACGCACATGTCACCTTCGAAGCTGCCTACATCAGCGATGCGAGCGATCGCGCCGCAGACGTTGTGTTGGCGCTCCACGCGTGCGACACGGCGACCGATGACGCACTTGCACGAGCCGTGCAGTGCTCGGCTTCGGTAGTTTTGGCCTCCCCGTGTTGTCATCACGATCTTCAACGTCAGATTGGCACACGCGCACCTGAGCCGTACGGATTGCTGACAGGATCGGGGATTTTGCGGGAGAGATTTATTGATGTGCTCACCGACTCGATCCGGGCTGAGCTGTTGCGATGTGTCGGATACCGAGTGGATGTCATCGAATACGTCAGCGATGAACATACGAATCGCAATCTCATGATCCGTGCCATTAAGACCGGCGCACCACCACGTCGACAGGATCTCAAAGAGTACGACGCACTGATTGCTGGCTGGGCAGTTGAGCCACGGCTGGCTCAACTGATCGCCGGTGAGATCGCGTCTGGAAGAAATCGCCTCGGCGCCTGAGTGATCGGCCGTCGACGTGCGGCTTAGTTAGGACTCAGGATCATCTTGGATGACGGCCGCAACCGGCTTCAGCGTAATCAGGGCTAATGCGGTGGCGATGAGTACCGGGACAATGAGAAATGCGGTGTGCACGCCAACTCGATCGGAAAGGGTGCCGAGGATCAGCGGCATCAATCCACTGGCCAGACTCGCAGCGATCATGGTGAATCCAGCACCTCGGTCGGTTCGCCCAGCTGACGCTCGAATGGCGCGCCCCACGCCCAGTGGCCAATGAAGTCCGATACCCGAGCCAGCGATCACGTAGCCCAGCAACATGATCGGTGCTGAGGTCGAAAACCACGCTATTGCAAAGCCAATTCCAGCGATGATGAATGCGCCTATCAAGACTCGCTCGGGGTCGTAACGAGACAGGAACGGCGCTCCGGCAAGCCGACCGAAGGTCATGCCACCAACGATGCTCACCAGTGAGGCTGCTGCAGCGGCCTGTCCCATGCCGGCACGGTCTCGCAGAAGGTCTGACCCCCACAGGGTCATACAAAACTCAGTGCCGGTGATGGTGACGATGACGGCAAACGCAAACCAGTACAGCGTTGGAAGTGGTCCAACTGGCTGATGCCCAGGCTGGTTCGTTGGGTGGCCGTGCTGTGCGTCGTATCGTTCGACATTGCGACCTCGGACAAACTCGACTAAGCCATAACCAAGCATCGTTACCACGACGGCAGGTCGCCAACCCCAGCCGAGTGCAACGCAGCCGCCGACAAGTAGTGGCCCGAGTAAGCCCAAGCCCGATGCCAGTCCGTTGGCTTCTGCCAGGGATCGTGGTGCGGCCAGCCCCTGCTGTTCGGTGATGAATGCGTTTACTCCGACGATGCCGATTGCAGCGCCAAAGCAGGCAACGGCAAGGCCCAGAAGGGTTATCGCGAAGGTTTGCACACCAATGAAGGCCGCCAAACCGACGATGGCGACGCACGACCCAAGTCGCATCAATGGGCCTCGGCCAACCCGCGAAACAATGCGCGGAGCCAAGAACCCGCCGGTCATACCTCCGATAGCAAGTGCAGTTCCGTAGAACCCTTCGACCGTGCGTGATAGCCCAAGTTCATCGCGCAGAATCGCTGTAGCTGGAGCAAAGGTGAACAGGAATAGTCCCCACATGCAGAGTTGTAAGTAGGACACCCACGTTTCTCGGGTGCGGACGACAGTTGGATGAGCGATAGCGATCAGGTCGCGATCAGTCACGACAATGCCGATACGAGGTAATCGATCGATGCGGTCAATCGGCGAACATCGTCTGGGTCAACAGCAGGGAACATTGCTACCCGCAATTGATTGCGGCCGAGTTTGCGATACGGCTCGGTGTCCAAGACGCCATTTGCGCGAAGCTGCTTGCAGATTTCGCTGGCATTGATCGCGTCGTCGAAGTCAATGGTGCCAATGACCTGTGAACGTAGACCCGGGTCACTGACGAATGGGGTTGCGAAGTCAGATGCCTGCGCCCAGTCATACAGAGCTTGTGACGATTCACCGGTGCGAGCAACGCACCATTCCAGCCCGCCGTTGCTGTTGAACCAATCAATCTGCTCGACCATCAGCAAGATCGTCGCAAGCGCAGGCGTGTTGTACGTCTGGTTCTGACGGCTGTTGTCAATCGCAGTCTGTAGATCAAGGAAGGCTGGAATGTAGCGACCTGTCGCCTTGATCTGTGCGGTGCGGTAGATCGCAGCTGGGGACATCAACGCGATCCACAAGCCACCGTCAGAAGCGAAGCACTTCTGCGGGGCGAAGTAGTACACATCGGATTCGGCCTGGTCCACAGGTAAGCCGCCCGCCGCCGAGGTCGCATCAAACAGCATCAGGGCGTCCACGTCACCACCTACGATCCGCTTCGGCGTGATCGCCACGCCAGTTGATGTCTCGTTATGCGGTGTCGCGTAGACGTCGAAACCAGGGGCTGGCTCGAAGGCGGGCGCAGTACCCGGATCGGCTTTGATCACCTTGGGATCGTGAAGGAATGGTGCAGCATCCACCGACGATGCGAACTTGGATCCGAATTCACCGAAGGTGAGAAACTGCGCTTGATCGCGTACTAGGCAGAAGGTAGCTACCTCCCAAAACGCAGTTGACCCACCATTGCCCAGGACAACTTCGTATCCCTCGGGTAGTGAGAAAAGGTGGCTCAGCCCTTCGCGAAGCCGGCCCACTTGGGCACGCACCGTGTTCTGGCGATGTGAGGTGCCGAGGTACTGCGGGGCGTAACGCGCAAGTGCCTGCACTTGCTCAGCGCGGACTTTACTCGGCCCCGCACCAAATCGTCCGTCCCGGGGTAGCAGGTCTTGCGGAATGGTGATCGTGGAACCGGTCACTGAATTGCCTTCTTCTCGCAGGTGATCAAGCGGAGCGAACGCCTCCGGCGCCTATGACGTCGGCGTGTAACCAGATGGCGCAACCATTTGAGCATCCCAGCCTGGAACCTCTTCTGGCTTACGTGGGGCTGGCCCCACGTACTTGGCGGATGGACGAATGAGGCGGCCAGTGCGCTTCTGCTCGAGAATGTGTGCACTCCATCCGGCCAGACGAGCGCAGGTGAACATTGAGGTGAACATATGCGCTGGTACCTGTGCGTAATCAAGAACGATGGCCGCCCAGAATTCGACGTTCGTTTCCAGCACGCGGTCAGGGCGTCGCTCGCGCAGTTCTGCAAGGGCGGCTAACTCAAGCGCCTCGGCCACCTCGTAGCGAGGCGCATTCAGTTCACGGGCCGTGCGGCGAAGGACTCGCGCGCGTGGGTCTTCGGCGCGGTAAACGCGGTGTCCGAAGCCCATGAGTCGCTCGCCACGATCGAGAATTCCCTTGACGTACGTGCGCGCGTCGCCAGAATCTTCCACACCCTCGATCATCGTCAGAACGCGCGAGGGCGCACCACCGTGCAGCGGGCCAGAGATCGCACCAACTGCTCCGGATAGTGCTGCGGCAACGTCGGCCCCGGTTGATGCGATGACGCGAGCGGTGAAGGTAGACGCATTCATGCCGTGCTCAGCGGCACTCACGAAGTACGCGTCAACGGCCCGAACGTGTGCGGGATTGGGCTCGCCTCGCCAGCGGATCATCATGCGCTCGACCACTGTCGATGCCTGATCGATGGTGGATTGTGGAACCATCGGACGGCCGATACCGCGCGCCGACTGTGCGACGAATGACATCGCCATGACAGAGGCGCGGGCTAGTTCGTCGCGCACCTTGTCGTCATCGATGTCGAGCATCGGCTCGAGACCCCAAGCAGGTGACAGCATCGCGAGGGCTGACTGCACATCAACGCGCACGTCACCTGAGTGCACGGGGATCGGGAAAGGCTCGGCCGGAGGAAGACCCGGGTTGAACTCGTTATCAACGAGCAGTCCCCACACGTTGCCGTACGAGACGCGGCCCACAAGGTCTTCGATATCCACTCCGCGATAGCGCAGCGCGCTACCTTCCTTGTCTGGCTCGGCAATCTCTGATTCGAAGGCGATGACGCCTTCAAGTCCGGGCACGAAATCCGACATAGCTGCACTCCCGCTCTCGTGACACCTGTTGGCATCGCCTCTTGCGGCCTGTAGGCCAGCCCATTCGACGAGCGAAAACTCGGTCGAACAGGGTTGGGGTTGAGGTTGGTGACCTCGTCGCCCCGCTTATCCTCCCAAATTGTGGGCGGTGAGGGGTAGTCGGTGTGGTGTGAGATGTACCCCACACCGGGTAGATCCGGGTGGTGATCTTGGACGGTAGGTGAGTGGGGACGCCAGAATCGCCGCTCGCGCTCGATACTGCGACAATTGCCAGGTGAATGAGCATCCCCCGCGAGTCTCGGATCTGCGACGGAACTATGACGACGGACGTCTGCTCGAATCAGATTTAGCGCCGACGCCCCTTGGGCAGTTCAGCCGCTGGTTCGAGGATGCGTTGGTGGCGTCGATCGTGGAACCGAATGCGATGGTGGTGGCTACCTCGGATGCGGACGGGGTGCCGTCCGCACGAACCGTCCTGTTGAAGACGGTGGATCAGCGTGGCTTGGTCTTCTACACCAACCACCAGTCCCGTAAGGGACGTGCGTTGGCCGACAATCCGCGGGCATCTGTGGTTTTCCCTTGGTATCCACTGTCGCGGCAGATCGTGGTTGTCGGTGACGTGGTCGCGGTTTCGCGTGTCGAAGCTGCTGAATACTTCTCGTCGCGTCCCTACGCATCGCGTCTAGGTGCATGGGCGAGCGAACAGTCAGCCGTTATCTCGTCTCGAGATGTCCTCAAGGCTCGCTACGCAGAACTTGCCGCCGCGTTCCCAGACACCGGAAGTTCGCAGGATGTGCCACTGCCAGATTTTTGGGGCGGGTTCCTGTTGCAACCCGTTTCGATTGAGTTCTGGCAGGGACGTCCCTCGCGACTTCACGACAGGCTCCGGTTCGTTCGGGCGCACGACGACGCGTTGTTGGACGATGCGCGCGCGTGGACGATCGAGCGTTTGTCCCCATGACCCGGCTTGCCGGCCGGTAGGGCTTCAATGGCGCGACTTCTCGCTGACCTGACTCCGCTAAAGATTTCGGCCGAATACCGACGGATTTGGTCGGCTTTGTCGATCTCAAATATCGGCCAACAGATGACGTCGGTTGCAGTTGGCATTCAGGTGTATTCGCTAACGCGCTCATCGTTCATGGTTGGTCTGGTGGGCTTGTGTCAGCTTGTACCGCTGGTTGGTTTCGGCCTTTACGGCGGTGCACTTTCCGATACGCATGATCGTCGCAAGGTCGGGCTGTTCGCGGCTATGGGTCTGATGGCCTGCTCGCTGATCTTCTTTCTGCAGTCTGTTCGGGATCTGCGAAATGTCGGTTTGCTCTTCGTCGTGGTGGCAATCCAGTCAGCGTTCTTTGCGGTGGGAAATCCGGCCCGTGGGGCAATCATCCCGCGGTTGGTCGACAAGGAGTTACTGCCAGCCGCCAATGCTTTGAGCATGCTTGCATGGAACGTGGGCTTTACGATCGGTCCGCTTCTCGGCGGTCTGCTGATCGCTGCTACCGGCGGTGTGTCCGTCGCGTATTTCGTTGATGTTGTTGCTTTTTCGTCCGTCGTCTATGCGATGTATCGTTTGCGTCCCCTACCGCCACTCGGTGATCGTCCAGAACGAACAGGTTGGGCCGCAGTGAAGGACGGTCTCGCATTCCTTCGTGGTCGACGCAATCTCCAGATGTCGTTCTACCTCGATATGGCTGCGATGGTTTTTGGTATGCCGCGCGCGTTGTTCCCAGCGATCGGCGCGAGTTTCTACCCGACTGATCTGCGCATGGCCGCGACGGCAGTGGGGTTCTTGGCTGCGGCGCCGGCTTTCGGAGCGGTCATTTCATCGGTGTTCTCGGGCCCCCTTACGCGCGTTCGTAAGCAAGGCATTGCTGTCGTGATTGCAATCCTTGCCTGGGGCCTTTCCATTGCGCTGTTTGGACTTTCGACGACGCTACTTCTGGCATGCTTCTTTCTGGCTTGTGCAGGTGCGGCTGACAATGTCAGTGCGATCTTCCGTTCGACAATCCTGCAATCAGCGACGCCAGATGAATACCGTGGACGGCTACAAGGCATCTTCACTGTCGTGGTGGCAGGTGGACCACGCCTTGGTGATCTTGAATCTGGAACTGTTGCGGCAATCGCTGGTGAGACATTCAGCGTCGTCAGCGGAGGGATTCTGTGCATCGTGTTCGCACTTGGTCTGGTAGCTGCGGTGCCGTCATTCCTGCACTACGACGGTCAGCACCCAGAGCCGTAATCGCGTGTGGCAGTTGTTGTTTAGTCAGCGTTTGGGATTGATGCTTTATCTTCGCCAATAGCTGCGTAGCGACGAAGTGATTCATCGCGCTCTTGAGCGTGATCTACGATGCGCTCCGGGTACTCACCGGCCAGCAAGGGATGCTCCCACGGCTCATGGGCCGATTTGCCCGGCAGATCCGCAAGCTCAGGAATGTAACGGCGGACGTAATCCCCATGTGGGTCGAAACGTAGGCCTTGGGTGACGGGATTGAAAATGCGGAAGTACGGCGATGCGTCGGTACCGCTTCCGGCAACCCACTGCCAACCGTGCTGATTGCTAGCGATATCGCCATCGCGCAGCATCTTCATGAACCATGAGGCTCCTCGCTGCCACGGTAGGTGCAGATCTTTAACGAGGAATGACGCCGTCACCATCCTGACGCGGTTGTGCATCCAACCCTCGGTGAGTAACTGGCGCATGCCAGCGTCGACGAACGGATAGCCGGTGCGTCCCTGAGTCCAGGCTTCGAAGTGTTCATCGGCAGTTGGCCCGGCCTCGTAATCCATGTGTTCGAACTTAGGGTTGAGCCACGTGCGGGCCGTTGACGGACCGTGGTGCAAGACGTCGGCGTAGAACTCACGCCACGCAATCTCCTTACGGAAAACGGTGTGTCCGGGCGAGTCATTAAGGTCCGCGAGCAAAGTTCGTGGATGAATCTCACCCCAGCGCAGATGCGCTGAGAGCATCGAGGTGCCGGCGAGATCCGGTCGGTTACGTCCGTCGTCGTAACCGTCAAGTGCTGTCTGTTGAAACTCCGCCCAGCGCTCATGTGCGGCCGCTTCCCCGACGGAGGGTAGGTAGACCGACTCGGAAATATCGGGCAGAGGTTCGCTGGTCAAACTTGCGTCTGCCAACCATTCAGGATCAACGTGTTCGGCCGGGCTGCGCCAGCCGTGTTCTAGCCAGGATCGGTAGAAGGGAGTGTAGACGCGATACGGGGTTCCGTCGCCTTTGGTTACCCGTCCGGGTGCGACTGCGTAGGGCGACCCGGTGCGGATGAGCGATCGCCCATTGTTTGCCAGCGCTGTTTCCACCCGGTGATCGCGCGTGGATCCGTAGGGGCCGAAATCTGCACCGATGTGAATGGATGTGGCGGCAATCTCAGCGGCGATGGCTGGAATGACTTCGGCCGGGTCCCCGAAGCGCACAATCAGGTGCCCGTTCATCGATTCATTCAGAGCTCGTAGCGAGTTCACCAGGTAAGCCCGGCGCACCGGCCCAGCGGCGTCCCAAAGCACAGAATCGAAGACGAATAGCGGCAGGACGGCCCCGTCTTGGCACGCTTGACCTAGCGCGGGGTTGTCCTGCAGGCGAAGATCTCGTCGGATCCACCAGATGCTGTTCACGCAAGAACAGTAGGTGCGGTGGAGGGGGGTGTGCCTGTTGGGGGTCGTGTCGGTGTACACGCGACATCAAATGGTGGCTTCCCACCTATCTGCAGACGAGATGTAAGACAATGGGGCTTACGCCCCCGATTGCGAGGATTGACTGCAGTGAGTGATCTGATCGACACCACCGAGATGTACTTGCGTACGATCTTCGAGCTTGAAGAAGAGGGCATTACGCCGCTGCGAGCTCGCATTGCTGAGCGTCTTGCTCAGTCTGGTCCAACGGTTTCCCAGACGGTGGCTCGGATGGAGCGTGACAACCTCGTGACGGTCCAAGGTGATCGTCACTTGGAACTCACTGACGATGGTCGAGCTATGGCTACCCGGGTTATGCGCAAGCACCGGCTTGCTGAATGTCTGCTTGTCGAAGTGATTGGCATGCCGTGGGAGGACGTGCACGCTGAGGCCTGCCGGTGGGAGCACGTGATGAGTGAGGCGGTGGAGCGCCGCATTTTGGAACTTCTCAATCACCCAACTGTTTCACCCTACGGAAATCCGATTCCGGGGCTTGCCGAACTTGATGAACCGGCGAGTGAGTCGAGCCTTGCCGGATTAACCACGCTCGATCGCATGGCCCGAAATGAGTCCGTTCGCGTCACGGTGTCTCGTATCGGAGAACCACTGCAAATCAACAAAGATTTAATGGCCTCGCTGCGGCGCTCTGGCGCGTTACCCGGTGAGACTGTGAAGGTCGTTCGTTCACCGGGTGGTGTGCTGATTGGCAGTGCCGGCGAGTACGTAGAACTCGACGATGTCATGGCATCACATGTGTTCGTCAAGAAAGTTGAAGCGCCGCAAACTCCCTGACCAGTATGGTTAAGCGCGCTTCAGGAGGGTTAGTCCGGTGCCATTACCGATGCAGGTCTGGAGAACCAGATCGGCATTGAGGGATGGCAGTTCACCAGACTGGCGACTTAGGCGCACATGGTCAGTCACTACGTAGGTTCCTGCAGCGAGCCCGTGGGTGACGGTAACTGTCGTGCCGGTTGGGACGTAAGCCATCCACTGGTAGCCACACCAGTTGTGACCGGCAAGCCAAAGTGGGCTGTGAGTCCAGAGCACGAGGTCGCACTTGTCAATCGCGCTCTGTGATCCAGGCTTGTTGACGTAGTGATCGATGGTGATCGACTTTGCCACGGCGTTCGATGTTGCGGTTGTGGCAAGGCGCTTTGCAGACGAAACCTTTGAGCCAACGGGTGCAGCGCTAGCTGTCGCAGCCTTTGCTGTGACATTCGTCGTTGTGATTTTGGCTTCGGGGGCCTTAACTGCGGTGGGGCTAGCGGTGGGCACGACGAGAGAGGCGCCGCTAAATGTTGCAGCGGCAGCAGCTGCCGCAACGCTCTGACCCGCTGAGGCTGAAATCGTCGTCGGGCGGGCTTCGTTCGCACCATCACTGCGAACCCACGCGAACGCGGTACCTGTTGCAGAGATGGCGAAGACCAGGAAGGCCGTGGCGAATACCGCGGTGCGGTGTAGGTGCCTGTTTGTGCTCACGTATATGTCTTCGACCCGCCAAACGGGCTACATAAGCCTGAGCGTCGGCATTTGGTCCGAATGGGTGAGTATTTTTCCCATCCCATTCGGTTGGCCTTGACGCAGCGACACTCATAACCGCGTACGCTCACGTCTCATGGTGAATATCGACTCTGCTTTCGACCGTATCGACCGCCTGATGGGTGACTTTGTCTCCGCAGGAACCACTCCGGGAATCGCCTATGGAGTGGTCAGTGATGGGGCACTCGTGCACTCCGGTGGCGCCGGTGTGGCCCGCCTAGGCGATTCTGCGGCGCCCAATGCGGATACGGTTTTCCGGATTGCATCGATGACGAAGAGTTTTACGGCCGCTGCGATTTTGATGTTGCGCGATGCGGGCCGCCTCGTCCTAGATGCGCCGGTTTCAACGTATGTTCCTGAGCTCGCATCTGTGAACCTTCCGACAACTGATTCGCGACCACCAGCCGTTCGAGACATGCTGACGATGAGTGCCGGATGGGCGACCGATGATCCGTGGGCGGATCGGCAAGAGTCGATCGATGCGGCGGGCTTTTCGGCAATGATCGCCGGTGGGCTGACGTTTGATGAAACCCCCGGAGTGGTCTTCGACTATTCGAATCTGGGCTATTCACTTCTTGGCCGCATTGTCACCAATGTGTCGGGCGTGCAGTTCCAGGATTTCATTTCCGCGCAGATCCTCAGCGCCGTGGGAATGAGCTCATCTGGATTCCGGCTGGAGGACATCCCTGCTGATCGCTTAGCCGATGGTCACTTTCGTCGCGACGATCAGTGGAATGTTGAGCCGTGGGCGGCGACCGGCGAATTCGCCGCACTCGGCGGCATCGCCAGTACGGTGACGGATTTGGCGCGCTGGGTTTCGGTTTTGGCCGGTGCCTTCCCGGCCCGTGACGACGCCGATGCCTGTGTGCCACTTCGTCGATCGTCACTTCGTGAGATGCAGCAGGGGAGTCGCTTCTTCTCAGCAGTTCGTGGCGTCGATTCAGGTGCGGACTATGTGCACGGCGAATCGATGTCGTACGGCTTTGGCCTAGTGATCGCAACCGATGAGCGGTTTGGTGACATCGTCAGTCACAGCGGTGGGTATCCCGGATACGGCTCCCACATGGTGTGGCATCCGACGAGTGGCCTTGGCGTTATCGGACTTGCAAACGGTCGCTACGCGAGCCCTGGCCGCACGGCAGCCCGTATTGCCCTTCTTGCGCTGTTGGAGGCTGCGGATGCACCTGCGCGAAAGATCCGTCTCACACCCGCCGCGAAGGACGCGCGGGTAAGCGTGGACGCACTTCTTGACGCGTGGAATGACGAAGCGGCCGACGCGTTGTTTGCGGCGAACGTAGATTCCGATGTGCCCCGGGATCACCGCAAGAAGGACATCGCTGAGGCAATCGCCAAGGTGGGCGGATTGGCCGGCCCAGCACAGGAAATCAAGGCAACGACCCCGTCTTCGATGGAATGGGTTCGGCCTGGAGTGCGTGGACGGCTCAAGGTTGATATTCAGCTGATGCCTTTGGCGCGGCAGCACGTGCAGACGCTTGGGGTCGATGCAGTTCCGGAGCCAGACGTAGCCTTACGTCAGGCCGCGACATCGGTCGTCGAGGCATTGCTCAATGATGATCCGCAGTGGCCCGCAGGTGTTGTGACTGATGCTGCAGTGGATCACGCAGCCGTTTTGATGGGGGCTGCGGCGGCGAGGTCCGCTGGTGCAGCACGCGAACTTCCAACCGTCGCGGCGAGTGCCCGTAGCCCATATGACGCCTCGTTCGCGTTACGCGGCCGCGCTGCCACCACAACGCTCAAGGTCGTCATCGACCCGACGTCCTACGTGGTTACACATTGCTCCTTTGTTACCGCAGCAGATGCATGGGCAACCCGGACGGCGATTGTTGAATAACGACGCTGGAACATAACTGCCTAGACATGAAGTGAGGGCCCCGAGAATTCTCGAGGCCCTCACTTCATGTTTGTACGCCTTACAAGGCGGGCGTCATCTCCGTATCAATGCCCTTCTTGCGGTCGCTAGCGCGACGAATCATGTGCAGTGGAATGTAGATCAACATGATGGCGATACCGATCAGGAACAGGGTCGGACCTGATCCTGCGGCCACGACGATGTCGGGTGCGTTCCAACCACCGTACGTCCACACCACTGCCCAGAAGAGGAAGATCGCGAGGGCGACCCACTTCATGAACGTGGGCAGGCGGTAAGGACGCGGCGTTTCTGGCCGCATGTGCCGGTAAAGGAAGTAACCCAGTAGCGCCAACGAACATGCGAACAGGTAACCAGCGTTCGAGAAGATGTAGATCGCCAGTGGTGAGCCGAAGAACAGCACGATGATCGAGCAGACAACATTGAAGAGCATCGCGCGATCTGGCACGCCATGTGAGTTGACCTTGCCGAACCACTCAGGCAGGGCACGGTCTTCAGACGCTTGCCAGAGCGATCGACCACAACCCATGATCGCGTTGAGTACGGACAGGATCAGCGCGAGGATCAATGGAACACCGATGACCCACTGAACCCAGGGTTCGTCACCGAACAACTTCGCGGTGAATTCCGTGTAGAGAGTCAGCGGATCGAAGGTGTCGGCGGCACCGAGTACGCCAACGAATACGAGCGGCGTCATGATGTAGATGAATGCTCCGTAGATGCCCTCTGCCGTCATTGCGATCTTCGCATCGCGCGCAGGCTCACGGCACTCGCCGACGTAACAAGCGGCGGCCTCCATCGCGATAACGCTCCAGGTGATGGGGAAAACCCAGCCAAGGTAGAAGGCCGGCGAGCCGGTCACTCCTTCAGGCAAGCTGAAACCAGCGATGTTTGACCAGTTCATGCTGCCGGGCTTTAAGAACGGCAGGAAGATCAGTGCGGTCAGCGGCAGCATGGACAAGATGCCCAAGATGGTTGCGAAGCGAGCACCAAGGTTGAGGCCGAAGCGGGCTGGAATGTACATGCCGACGATGCCGATGATCGAGATTATCAACACGGTCAGTGAGATCGGTGAGCCACCTACGCCGGAGAACAGATTGAACTTGGTATCGGAGTTCAGTCCGAACAGAGCGACGATGTAACTCGCGGCGAGGATCATGTTGATCGGCGCGACCGGGAACCAGCCGAGCCAGTACGACCAGCCGGCGAATCCGCCGAGCCAGTGCGCCCGTCGCTGTCCGAGCGCGGGAGTGAACGACTCCTGTGCGTAGGACGGGACACCACCGTGCCGGTCTGGCCACATTACTGCCATCTCGGCTAGGCACAGACACAGGATGAGTCCGAAAAGCGTGTTCAGGCCGATCCAGAAGATCGCCGCCGCGCCCATGCCCTGAACGGCGAATGGAGCGATACCGGTAACGAGAATTGTTCCGGCGAGGCCAATAACGAATGCGCCCCACCAGTTTGTGGTCTTAGCCAAACCTGATGATTCGGTTGCCAGACTTTCGGTAGCCACTACGCCTCCAGCATTGCAGTCACAAGTGCACAAAGTACTTGGTGATGAAACTATGACCGCCCGAGTCTGGAGTCAATGACTTTTGACGTATATCCGGCCACGAGTTTTGGCGCATCATGTGAACCAATTCACGCACTCGTGTACCTGTAGTGGACACAATGGGTTTCGCACACTTCATTACTGGCAAGTAACCGGCTTGATGGCCGTTGAAACGAGCGTGAGGCAACGAAATTGGTCGGATACTTCAGGTAAACGGTGCGCTTTCAACTTCGGCTGTGGCGCGCAACTTACGTCGGATCGCCGACTCGTAGTTGCCCTCAAGAAATCCTCGTACCGAGCCCTGCGTCGGCGTTTCCAAGACAACGTGACGAGCGGTTCGTGCCTTCGCGACATTGGCGATTCCTGACGCGATGTTGCGCGTGATCAGCACCTGGCCATCGGCGCGAACGCCAAGGCGGCGCAACTGCTTGATCGCATCGTCGACGCGATCGGTGGCGTCTTGACGCTCACGCTTCGTAGGCAGCAAGCCAGGGTTGGGAAGGCCAAATGACGACCCATAAACCTTGGCGATGATGACGACGCCGACCGGCCCGCGATTGGCGAGCTTCGCGGCTAATTCGAGCGACTCCGACCGAAACGCGCCGCCACTTGATGCCAACAGAACGGCAACATGTTCTGTTGGTTGCGGATCAGCGCGCTGACGGCGAAACACGAATTCGTTACGCCCCTGCCCCAACAGGCTCGATACCAAACTCGATACCTGCATCAAGTAGAGCATCGAACAGGTACTGACCGGACGACCGCTCGCAGTGGAGAAGGTACGAGCGTCCGGCATTGGTGTCGTCACGGATGATGTCGGTGTTCACTCCAGCGATCGAGGTGCGGAATGCGCGCCCATTCGGGGTGACCTTGTCCGCGAGGTTGATCGCGCAAAGCTTCGCCAGCATCTTGGCTGAGTCAGATCCGATGAGGCGAACGAGTGCGCGACCGTGCGTCACGTCCGTCCATGCCGCGTATCCACTAGCACCAGGAAGGTCAAGACCGTCGACGAGTGAAGCCGTCGTTGCGCCCTTGGCCATTAGGTACCACTCAGAAGGTGCTGAGCCGATTTGAAGCGTGTCACCGGTGTGACGGGCAGAACCATTCGCCGGCAGTTGTGCAGCCACCGGTGCGCCATCCGTTGAACGAACGACTACCTTCGTTAAATGGCTCTCGTCGCGAAGGGTGAGCGCGGCACTGGACGTACGTGTCGAGATTTCCCAACCATCAACGACGGCGGTAGGGCCATCGATGGTGATCTGGCTGCGAGCGATCGGAGTTGTGTTAGCCACGGAGACGCACTCCCTCAGGATCGACGAACGCGAGGTCTTCGCGCACAACGGCAACGGCGCGACTGCCGTTAGGTAGGACGATCGTCAGACGTGAGCCTGGCGTCGAAAGGTTCTTCGGCACTTGGGCCAATGCGACCGAGCGTCGCAAGGTTGGCGACATCCGGCTAGAGGTAACCCGGCCAACGATCTCGTTGTTACCGCGCACGATCTGACTTGCCTCTGGTGGTACCAGAGCTGGGTCGACCGTCTCGATTGCGACGAGGTGTGGGTAGTCGCCGTCACGGGCTTCCTGCCACGCAAGCTCCTGCTTACCAGCGAAGTCTTCCTTTGCCTGCTTGATCAGCGGACCGAGACCAGCTGAGTGAGCCTGGGTGAGACCGTCGGTGTCTTGTCCAACGATCAGGTGACCCTTTTCAAGACGCAGGATGCGCTGTGCTTCGATGCCGAACGCGGAGATGCCAAGATCCTGTCCGTTCTCGATCAACGTCTCCCAAACGTGCAGGGCGTATGACGCAGGAACATGGATTTCGTAAGACAGTTCACCGGTGAAGCCGATACGCCAGACGATGCAGTTATCGACGCCGGCAACGACGCCCTCGCGCACCTTCATGTACGGGAAGGTCTCGGGATCAAGGTCGATGTCTGTGATGCGCGACAGAAGTTCACGTGAGTTCGGGCCGGCGATGTTGATACTGGCCATGCCCGTGGTGATGGGGGTGATCAGCACCTGCCAGTCGGGATGAACCGTCTGCAGCCACATCTCCATCCACTCCCAGACGGTGGCCGCTCCGGATGACGTCACCGTCATGAGGTAGCGATCTTCGCCGAGGCGCGCGGTAACACCATCGTCGAGAACAACGCCATCTTCAGCGCACATGACGCCGTAGCGCACGGAGCCGATCTGAAGGTTGTCCCACTGGTTCGTGTAGACGAGGTTGAGCAGTTTCACTGCGTCAGGGCCTTGGATATCGAATTTGCCCAGTGGTGTTACGTCGATGATGCCGACGTTGGTGCGTACGTTGAGGGCCTCTGCCTGCGGATCGCCGTAGTGCTCAGGGCGAATCCACTGACCAGCGATCAGCGGCTCTACACCGTGCGCCTCGTGCCACCCATGAAGCGGTGATACGCGAGTTGGCTCGAAGGAGCGACCAGCGAGCGCGCCGAGACTGATCGGTGCGTAAGGCGGACGCCATACGGTTGTTCCAGTTGACTGGAAGTCGCGATTGGTGGCCTCAGCCAGGACGGCCATCGTGTTGATCATCTCGTACTTACCCTGGGCAGGACCCATGGCCGCGGTGGTGAAGCGCTTAGCTAGCTCCGAGGAGTCGTAGCCTTCCTTGGCTGCCGACACAACGTCCTTGTTTTTGACGTCTTCGGAGAAGTCGATGAAGCCCACGGTGCTGCTCTGGAATAGAGCCGGATGTGGATCGCGACCGAGATCTGGGATCTCGACGGGTGCGGCACCAGCGGCGCGACGTGCGGCCTCTGCTCCAACGGCACGACCATGCTCGATGAGCTGCTCGGTGGTGCCATCGCCGAGGATTCCACCAGTTGCCATAACGGTGTCGGGCAGATCATCAGCCGGACTGAAACGTGCAGCGGTGGGATCCCACACCGGACGATCGCCAGCCATGTTCAGCAGGCTTGTCGGTGCAGTCCAACCGGTTGCGGTGACGAGGAGATCGGCCTGCACTTTGGAACCGTTACCGAGTTCAACTCCGGCCACGTGACCGCGACCGAGTGCGCGGAGAATCGTCTCACCCTTACGGGCATCGACGACGCGGGCGATCGTCACACCTGATTGCGTCAGGCGCTCGATCGCAGCGTCACCCGTTGAGTTAGCGGTGAACACGACGGCCGAGGTACCTGGCTTCACAGCGTGAAGACCCGTCAATCGCAGGGCTGCAGTCGAAAGCATCACGCCCGGAAGATCGTTACCTTCGAAGACGAATGGGCGTTCGATCAAGCCAGCGGCAACAACGAGCGTGCCCACGCGCGCCTTGATCATGCGCTCTTTCGACCACACACCGCTGCGCTGGATGACGCCAACCCAGTTGTCGTCGTAGCGACCTGAGACGACGGAGTCGGTGAGGACCTCGACGTTTTCAAGGGCAGCTACCTCGGCACGCAGAGTGGCTAGGTGTGCGAGCTCGGCTGGGCCACCAAAACGTAGGTGGCCACCGATCGCGTACTCCTCCTCAACGAGGATTACCGATGCACCAGCGCGACCAGCTTCGATAGCGGCGGCGATTCCGGCGGGGCCAGCTCCGACGACGAGCACGTCTGGGTGGGCGTAACGCTTATCGAAAATCTCGTGCGGGGTGCCGATAGCAGGAGCCTTACCGCCGGGGGCGAAGGTCGAAAGCACCTTCTGGTAGGCGGGCCACAGCGGCTGCGGCTTGATGAAGGTCTTGTAGTAGAAGCCCGGGCCAAGGAATCGGCCGACGGCCTGGTTGGCACTGCGGACGTCAACCTTGAGCGATGGCCACGCGTTCTGAGCCTCAACGACATCGCCGTCCTTGACGAGGCGGTGTGCACCGCGAACGTTCGGCTCGTTACCAACCTGGAATGAACAGTTGGGATCGAAGAACGTGGCCGTCATGACCCCGCGTGGGCGGTGGTACTTGAACGAACGCGAAAGAAGCTGCTCGCCGTTGGCCATCAGCGCAGACACGATCGTGTCACCTGCGAACCCTGACATCGCCTTGCCGTTCCACGTGAAGTTCACCTTCGTGGAACGGTCGATGACCTCACCTGGTTGTGGCGCTAGCCGCCAGTTACCTGTCGCGCTCATGCGCCACTCTCCTGCGTATGTGCCGGGCCCTGACCAAACGGTGCGATCCAACGGAACTCATTGGTGACGGTGTTGCGCTCAGCGGAAAAGAACTTGCGACAACCCGAACCGTGGAACCAAGACTCGCGTGTCCAACCCATGGGGTTGTCATGGACGTAGAGGTAATAGCGCCACTCGGCTGGATCTGTGGGCGCTACGTTGCGCTTGTGACCGGCTTCGCCTGCGTGGCGAAACTCGGTGCTGTTGCGGGGCCCGCAGTGGGGGCAATCGATGACAATCAACGTGTGCTCCGAATCAGTGACCGACTGAGGCTGCACCCTTTTCGCCAACGAGATTTCCGTCAGCGAAGCGGGACAGTGCGAAGGCAGAAATAAGTTCAGGGGTCTTACCGGTGGCGACCAATTGCGCCATCTGTTCACCGGAAACTGGTCCGGCCTTGTAACCGTAGGTACCCCAGCCGACGTCAACGACGAATCCCTCAACAGGCGTGAAGCCCATGATGGGGGAGTAATCAGGCGTCATGTCGCACAGACCAGCCCACTGACGAAGCAGTTTGAGTGATCCGATCGAGGGCATGAGTTCGAGGATGTGAGTTGCGAGGCTCTCGGTGAACTCCAGAGATCCGCGCATTGAGTACGACGGGTACGGGTCAACGCTGGCGCCGAACACGAGCTCACCGCGGTCAGTCTGGCTGACGTACACGTGCAGCGAACCCGACACGACGACCGCTGGGATGAAGACCTTGACCGGCTCGGTGACCGCAGCCTGAAGCGGGTGAGTGATCAACGGCATTTTCACTCCGACCATGTCGGAGATCGTGCTGGCCCAACCGGCCGTGGCGCTGACAACCATGTTGGTTGAGATGTGGCCGCGGCTGGTGTTGACGCCGGTGACCTTGCCCTCTTTGGTCTCGATACCGAGAACCTCGGTCTGCTGGTGGATCTCGACGCCCATGTGGTCAGCTGCTCGTGCGTAGCCCCAGTTCACGGCGTCGTGACGGATGATGCCACCGGGTGGGTGGTAAAGCGCGCCAAGGATCGGGTAGCGGGTGTTCTTCGATACGTCGAGGTGAGGCACAATCTTGCCGACCTCTTGCGCGTCGATGACCGACGAGTTGATGCCCTGAAGCTTGTTGACCTCCGCGCGCCATGCCATCGTGCGCATCGACGCGTCGTTATGGGCAAGGGTGAGGTGACCGCGCTGGCTGAACATGACGTTGTAGTTGATGTCAGCGGCCAGGCCCTCGTAGAGCTTGACGGAGCGGTCGTAGAACCGCACACCCTCTGGGGTGAGGTAGTTCGAACGAATGATCGCGGTGTTACGGCCAGAACCACCACCACCCATGTACGCCTTGTCGAGAACGGCGACGTTGGTGATGCCGTGGTTTTTCGCCAAGTAGTAGGCACATGCCAAGCCATGCACTCCGGCGCCAATGATGACGACGTCGTACGACTTCTTGAGATCGTGCTGGGTGAACGTCCGCGGCCAGTCTTCATGCGTGATTCCACGCTTGAAGATGTCGAAGGCCGAGTAACGGGCCGGACGACTGGACGTGGGCTTCTTCGCCGAAGTTGACGAACTACCTAGAGCCATTGCCATATGCCTTCACTGAGAGGAACTGAACGGGCATGGTGATCAACGTACGAGGGCCGTGCGGGGCTTCACCGTCAAACTGCAACGAGTCGCCTGGTTCGAGCAGATAGCTGGAGCCACCGACTCCGTACTGCATCTCTCCACTAATCATGAACAAAAATTCAGTTCCCGCATGTTGGTA
>JBAXUN010000035.1:0-19928 GCA_037129655.1 Actinomycetes bacterium | reverse complement strand
CCGAAGACCAAAAGGTCCGAAAGCGAGTTACCACCGAGGCGATTGGAACCATGCAATCCGCCGGACACTTCACCGGCGGCGAACAATCCCGGTAGCAACGTCTCCTGGGAATCGGGGTCTACCTCGACACCACCCATGACGTAGTGGCAGGTGGGCCCAACTTCCATGGCCGACTTAGTGATGTCAACGTCGGCGAGTTCCTTGAACTGATGCCACATCGACGGAAGCTTCTTCTTGATCACGTCCGCGGGTAGGCGACTCGATACGTCGAGGTAGACGCCACCATGCGGAGTGCCACGGCCAGCCTTCACCTCAGTGTTGATCGCGCGAGCAACCTCGTCGCGTGGCAGTAGCTCAGGTGGTCGCCGATTGTTATCCGGATCGGCGTACCAGCGGTCAGCTTCTTCCTCAGTCGTCGCGTACTGATCCTTGAACACGTCTGGGATGTAGTTGAACATGAAGCGGGTGCCCTCGGAGTTTGTGAGCACACCGCCGTCACCGCGGACCGACTCGGTAACCAAGATGCCCTTAACGGACGGCGGCCAGACCATACCCGTCGGGTGGAACTGAATGAACTCCATGTTGAGCGTTGTAGCGCCGGCACGCATCGCGAGCGCGTGACCGTCACCCGTGTATTCCCACGAGCCGCTGGTGACCTTGAAGGTTTTACCGATGCCACCGGTGGCCAAAATGACCGCGGGAGCTTCAAAGGTGACGAAGTCGCCCGTCTCTCGGAAGTAGCCGAATGCTCCAGCTGCACGTCCATCTACGGTGAGTAGACGAGTGATTGCTACCTCAGCGAAGATGCGGATCTTCGCTTCGTAGTCGCCCGTCTCGCGGAAATCTTCCTGCTGCAGTGACACAATCTTCTGCTGCAGAGTGCGGATCAGCTCAAGACCTGAACGGTCACCCACGTGGGCGAGGCGAGGGTACTCGTGGCCACCGAAGTTTCGCTGACTGATCTTGCCGTCGGGGGTACGGTCAAAGAGCGCACCGTACGTCTCAAGTTCCCATACGCGCGTGGGGGCTTCCTTCGCGTGAAGCTCAGCCATTCGCCATGAGTTCAGGTACTTGCCGCCGCGCATGGTGTCGCGAAAGTGAACTTGCCAGTTGTCATTTGAATTGACGTTACCCATGGCAGCAGCGATACCGCCCTCAGCCATCACCGTGTGCGCCTTGCCGAACAGCGACTTGCACACGATGGCTACGCGCTTGCCCTGCATACGCGCCTCAATGGCCGCACGCAGACCTGCACCGCCGGCGCCAATAATGACAACGTCGAAAGAATGCAGCTCAATCTCGCTCATGAAAATCCTTTTCGCAGTGCGTTCGTACGTGAGATGAGAAGTAGGTCAAACGAGAAAAACTGGAGACTAGAAGAACGTGGGATCGCTCAGGCGGCCAGAGGCCAACAGGTAGACGTAGAAGTCTGCGACGACAACGGTGAACAGTGAGATCCACGCCCACATCATGTGACGCGAATTCAACTTCGAAACCAGTGTCCACATTTGGTAGCGCACCGGGTGCCTACTGAAGTGGGTGATGCGGCCACCCACCGCATTGCGGCATGAGTGGCACGACAGGCTGTAGAGCCAGAGGCACACAGCGTTGACGGTAAGGAACACCGTGCCGAGGCCCATATGACCCCACTCACCGTCATGGTTGCGGAAGGAAATAATCGCGTCCCACGTCAGGACTACGTTCAAAACAAGGCCAAGGTAGAAGGCGTAGCGGTGCAGGTTATTCATGATGAGAGGGAGGCTGCGTTCACCCGTGTACTTACCGTGTGGTTCGGCGACAGCACAGGCCGGGGGCGACAACCAGAACGAACGGAAGTACGCCTTGCGATAGTAATAACAGGTGAAACGGAAAGCAAGCGGAATCCAGGCTGTGAGCAGAGCCGGTGACATCTTCCACCACGAGATGGGCGAACCGGCAAACTCTGACCCGGGCACACACGAGGTCGTTAGACATGGTGAGTAATAGACGGAGATGTACGGCTCATAGAAGTAGTACTTGCCGCTAAACACTCGCCACGCTGAGTAGACGACAAAGGCCGTCAACGCCAGGAAGGTCAGCAGTGGTGCAACCCACCACGCATCCGTGCGCAGAGTCTTAGCCCCAATTTGGGCACGGCCCGGGGCTTCAATTCCAGTCGTCGCCATTAACTTTCCCATCCTCGTGCAGCCATGCGCAGATTATGCGCTGAGTCTGCCATTACCTGCTGTTTTCGGCGTCCCAGCAGGCCCTGAAATTGGTCGTTCGTGACCGATCACACATCGTTCCGGACACTAGTCCTCTAGCCTTCAATCATGACAATCTCCGCAACTCCTTCAACGGCAGCGCCGGGTAGCCCCGAATCACGTGAGGAATCGGACCGCAGAAGCCGCGAATCCATCGAATTGGCGCGCGAGATCATCAAAGTCGACTCCACGAACGGCAACGAGACCGCAGTAGCCGAGATCCTCGCCGATTACCTGCGCTCGAACGGCGTTGAGGCCGAGCTGATCGCCAACGATCCGGCCCGTGCCAACATCGTGGCTCGCATCCCCGGCACCGGCGGCGGTCCGTCGTTGGCCTTCGTCGGCCACAACGACGTTGTTCCAGCGGATCCCCGCGACTGGGAAGTGCCTCCATTTGAGGCCGTGCTCGACGACAACGGATTTCTATGGGGCCGCGGCGCCGTTGATATGAAAGATGAGGTCGCGGCTCGCACCGCCGCGATGGCGTCCCTGGCCCGGCAGGGCTGGCGAGGCACCGGAGATTTATTGCTGGTCATCGTTGCGGACGAGGAGGACGGCTCGGCGAATGTCGGTATGAACTGGCTCGTCAAGGAGCGGCCAGATATCGCAACCGACTTTGCACTCAACGAAGGTGGCGGCATGGCCTATCCGCTAGCTGATGGGCGCGCTGTCATCGACGTCGCGATCGGCGAAAAGGGCACCTGTCCCATTCGGGTGGATGCAGTTGGCGAGGCTGGCCACGCGTCGATGCCCGAGATCGGAGACAACGCCGTACCACTACTAGGCCAGCTACTGACCATCCTTAGCAAGGGGCAGGCAGAACCAATCGATCACCCAACCATTAGGGCCATGGTGGCTGCGCTACTGAACGACGACGACGCTGTCGATCGGCTCGGCCTTGCTGAGGCCATCGCCCAAGCATCCCGGATGCATCCGCGCTGGCATGGTGCGCTGACGTCAACGTCGGGGATCACCATGGCTCCGACGATGTTGCATGGTTCCAAGGCCCGAAATGTGATGCCAGCACGTGCCGCCGTGGAACTCGACTGTCGAATCTTGCCGGGCACTACCGAGGCCGAGGTGATGGCCGCGGTGCGCGCACGACTCGGCGACGACATTGCTTACGAACTCTCACACGTCGAAGCTGCCATCCATGGAAATGCATCCGCCCCTGAAGGTGCCCTCTGGTCACTCATGGCCGCCTACGCATCGCAAACTTTGGGCTCACAACTGATGCCGGTCCTTTGTACAAGGTTCACAGACTCGGTATTCCTGCGTCAAGAGTTTGGCACCATTGCTTACGGTTTCAGCCCGTTCACCTCGACTCCAAGCAAGGTGATCGAGGCCGGCTTCCATAACAAGAATGAGCGGGTGCACATCGACGACATCGCGTTGTCGGCCGCTTTCCATGTGCACGCGGCGCAAACCCTGCTTGGCTCGTAGGCATTTACGCACGAGACCGCTCCATCGTTAATCAGCGATGGGATGCACAAACAAGCCACTGGCAAGTTTCGGTTCGAACCAAGTCGACTTCGGCGGCATAACTTTGCCTTCCCCTGCAACATCGACGAGTTCCTGCGTTGATGTGGGGCACAGGGTGAAACCGATGGCCGCGCGTCCGCTGTCGACGAGACGTTCGATCTCTGCCGTACCTCGAATCCCACCGACGAAGGCAATTCGCGCATCCGTGCGCGGATCTCCGATAGCAAGCAGCGGAGCAAGTATCCGATCCTGAAGTAGTGAGACATCAAGGCGAGCAAGTGGATCCGACTCATCAACCTCAGCGATTCGACCCACCAGCCAACGCCCATCCATGTACACACCGAACTCGTGACGATGAATCGGCGCAATTGCTTGTGACGATTCGGTGACGGTCATTACCTCGCGCAGTAACTCGAGGAATTCAGACGGCCTGCGACCACACAGATCAGCTACTACGCGGTTGTACGCCATGACGTGAACATCGTCGAGTGGGAAAACCACCGCCATGAAGGAATCGTGCTCACCTGCCTGCCCTCGTCGAGCCGCGTGGACGCGCGACGCCGCGGCACTTCGATGATGTCCATCGGCGACGTAGAGGTCGCCGACCTCACCCAGTGCGCGATGCAGCAAGGAAACCTCCTGTGCATCGTCGATCACCCACAGCGTGTGTGCAATCCCCTCGCGGCTGACCACGTCAATCGCGGGTGCGCGATCCATCGCCTTGCGGACAAGTGCGTCAACATCTGCAGAACGTCGACTGAGCAGGAAGACCGGTTCGTCCTGTGCGTCCAGCGCCTCAATATGTTTCACCCGATCGAGTTCTTTATCGGGCCGCGTGTACTCGTGAATGCGCACTCGCCCCGCATCGTAATCGTCAACGGACACAGCCGCCACGATTCCGATCTGAGTCACCGCACCCATCACCAAGCGATAGACCGAATAAGTTGGCCCATCGTCACGGACAAGCAGACCTCGAGCAACAAAGTCGTCAAGATTGATGCGGCCGTGTGCGTACACCTCGGCAGCGTGCGGATCAACGTCGGCAGGCAGATCAATTTCAGCGCGCGACACCCGAAGGAACGAGTCAGGATCGCCGCCCGCATAAGCCCGTGCTTCCTCAACATCGATGACGTCATAGGGCGGCGAAATCAACGCCTGCGCACGTCCACTCGCTGGTCGAAGTGCACGGAATGGACGAACGTCAACCACGGATCCTCCTGAACATTGCCAACGATAATGAACCTATCGTGTGCGCAAATCCCAGGCGCGAACGCCTCCAACGATGCCAGCAGTGTTAGGCACGATCACTACATCGTCGCCGAGTTCAGCCACGACATCCGGGGTGATGACGCGCGCGTTACCGCCCCCCAAGTACAACCGGTCCCATACGAACACCGGCCGCAGCGCATCCACAACTCGACGAACCCGTCGCGACCAGAAGGCCGGGCCAAGGCGGCGTCGCTCTCGATCACCGATGTACGTGTCATACGTGAGTCCCCATCTCACCGGCGCCTGTGACAACTCCAAATGAGGTGCCAGCCTTCCGCCATCGAAGAGGGCACACCCAAGCCCGGTTCCGAGAGTGAGCACTAGTTCAAGACCCGCACCTGAAACAACCCCGGCGCCATGAACCTCCGCATCATTGAGAACCAACGTTGGGATCCCGAATAGATCGCTCAACGCTGCCTTGGCGTCAAAGCCGTGCCACTGATCAACGAGTTCAGGATGCACTCGACTTCGCGGACCCGCCTCGGTGATGTAGTGCGGAGTTTGAATGACCACGCCGTGACGGATCATGCCGGGGATTCCCACTGTTGCACGATTGGCGTTGGGCAGCTCGTCAGCCAATTCCTTCAAGGTTGAAAGGAACCGCTCGATCGGGAGCGGATAAGGCGTTGGGACGCGATGCGGCTTAACGCGGATCGTCCCGACTTCGTCAAGGACAGAGGCTTTGATGCCAGTGCCGCCGCAATCGACAGCCAGGGTGAGACTCACAGCCACAGTCTGACGGACAGAGCAGCGGTAGTCACGTCATCAGGACGCTAGCAACCGCCAGCACTACGAATGGGCTGACTGATCACGTTCGGCCAACCTGGCCAAACGGGCGTTGTATTCGGCCAGCTCGTCGTGGCCAACACCGGTCGCAACTGCTCGATCCTGAGCACGATCCGATCGACGTGCCTCACGCTCGTCAGAACGCATCCACTGGAAAAACATGACGGCCATCACGATCACCATTGGCATCTCACCCATCGCCCAGCCGGCACTTGCACCCAAATGCTGATCGGCCAACAGGTCGGTGGCATATGGCCGTTGCAGCGAGGTGTAGAACTCTTCGGCCAACACTGTTGTCGACATCATCAGGGCAACGTTGAAGAAGGAATGAATCGGCATGACGATCAACATGATCGCCACGCTGACAAGGTAGGGGGGCTTGTGCGGCGATGGGTCAATACCAATCAAGACCCAGAAGAACAGATAACCACTCAGCAAGAAATGCACACCGATAACGATGTGGCCCAGGTGCGTTGAGATGAGCGCCGGGAAGAGTGGCGTGAAGTACAGGAGATAGAAGCTACCGACGAAGATCATGGTTGCGACAATCGGGTAGCTAACGAACTGCACATACTTCGACGCTAGAACGCTGAGTAGCACCTCACGTGGCCCGCGCTCGTCAGGCCGCCGCGGAAGCGTCCGCAAGGCCAAGGTAACTGGCGCTCCCAAAACCAAGAAGATCGGGATCACCATGGCTTCGAGCATGTGCGAATACATGTGCATGCTGAACATGACATGCGTGTACGTCGCGAAGCCCGACTGGGTAATCAGCGTCAACATGAACACGCCAACAAACCACGAGATTGATCGACCCAGTGGCCATGCATCACCGGATCGCTTCATGACCCGCAGTCCCGTGACATAAAGGGCGGCCATCAGGAGCACAACCGTCAGCCAGAAGCCGTCAATACGCGCTTGGCCCCAGAGCAGGTTTGCGATGTCAGGCACGGGCGGCAAGTCAAACCCAAGAATCGCGCGAGCCGGGGATAGTGAGCCCGGATCAACGGCCCCCGACACAGGTGGCGGGGTGCGCGATAGCGCAACTCCCACACCGACTGTCGCGGCCATGATTCCCACATCGAATGCGGCGACGCGCAGAAACGTAAACCGCGCTGACTCCTGCATCAACGTCGGAATGATGCGTCGTCGGTACCACAGACCAAAGATGCTCAGGACCACGATCAGAAGCACCTTGACCAAGATGATTCGGCCATACGAGGTGGTGAAAAGCTCACTCGGAGCGGCCAGCCGAATCCACGAGCTCAGCGCTCCGCTCAGAGCAACAGCAACGGCGCACCATAAAGCCAAGGCCGAGAATCGGGGCACCGCGACCGGAAACGAACGACGGTCAGATGTGCCGAGCAAAACTAGCGCGGTCAATCCCCCACACCACAAGCTCAGAGCAATCACGTGCACCATCAAGGCACTTACCGCAATAGTGTGATCTGTCGACGTCCCGGCATGACCGGTCAGCACCGGTGGCACCAGCGCAACAACGGCAAGCAAGCCGCTTTCCAGCGCACCGACAGTTGTTCTGGTGTACGAGGCAGTCACAGCAACAATGGCAACAAGAAAAGCCTGAACGACAAGCGCACGGCCGAGATCAATCTGCGTGAAGAAGCTCCACAGAACAGTGGAGTCCGCTGCCTCTGGTAGCGGCTGCGCAAGAACATTGGACAACGTAAAGAGGGCTTGCAGAACAATGCACAGAGCCCATGCAGCGGCCGACCATCGAGCCGCTCTGGTCCACGTCAACCGAGCACCGGCGAGAACACCGTCGCGAGCGGGCACCAAGAACGCACCGAGAAGCAGCAATCCGATTGTGAGAATGCCGGCGAGATCCGAGAGCGTACGAACCACCGGCAGGGCCCACGCCGTCCCAAGGCCCGGATCTGGAATACCGACCGGGCTCGGTGCCGGACGCCCGTCCCCGAGCCAAAGGAACATCAGTGCGGCAACGAGTGCGGCGGCCGTCCACACGATCAACAACGGCCCGCTGCGCACAGACTTCTGAACGACAACCGATTGCGATTGAGTCTGCGTTGTCACTGGTTGCGCCGGCCGTACAGGAAGCTAACCCCAACGATCAACACAAGTCCGATGACCAAGCCAAAAGGAGCAAGGCCGCCGATCGGTGATGGTGCAGTCTGACCGGATGTAGGCGGTGTGGGGCTCGGCGATGACGTCGTTGCCATGAGCCCTAGTGCAGAAGCCGACGCAGCTGCAGTGTGCGTGATTTGAATGACTGGCCTGGAAAATGGAAGTGCCAGAACCCCACGCTCAGTCCGGAGTGAACTTTGGGAGGTTGGCTCGGACACGTGCCTATGGTACGCGCGTCCACGCTGCCCGGCTCACCTCGATGAATCTTTCGGGTCGTCAAGCTAAACCAACTTGTGAAATCTCAGATCAATCATGCCTTTTGACCGTTTCGTAACGCCAAGCATTCAATTTCCTTGGCGATTCCTCTCACTTTCCTCACCATAAGTCGCTTCACGCCCTGCAGGGTTCTAAGTTAGGGCTAGGAATGCAACCGTCACCCAGCCAGTGATTTGCCCAAACTCAAAGATCAACGGAGATCTCGTGTCTGATCACTTGCCAGTGGTACTCGATGAAGCCCGCCTTGCATCATTGGCTGACGAGATCGGCGACCGCGGACTGGTACTTGAAGCAGTTCAAGCATTCGTTAATGAGTTACCCGGCAGGCTTGAAGCGATCCGGGAGGCCGTCGCCGAAGGTGACCCCGAAAGGATTCGCTCTGTGGCGCACGCCCTCGGTTCGCCAGCGGCAATGCTTGGCGCTACTGCCGTTTCGGTGAGCACCAAGGAGATGCAGCGCGCTGCTCTCAGTGAAGAAGCCGAAGACATGGATGAGCGACTGACCGAGGTCGAGACAGCCGGGCGACTTTCGGTTGCCGCGATGACCGATTACCTTGCTCGGGTCCACTAGAGCAGCCCGCTAAACCACACGGACCGACAACGCAGTGGCTAGACCGGGACGACACGTCGGCTACTACGTGTGGTCTTCCTCCGAGGCTTCATCGCGAATCCAACGTCGAATCGTCGACTGAAGGCCTTCCAATCCGAACGGCTTGCTGAGGTAGTCGTTCATTCCTGAGCGTAAGCATTCTGCTCGTTCGGATTCCGCGACGTGCGCGGTGACCGCAACGATCGGCACATCGACTTTGGTAGCACCACCTTCAGAGCCGCGCCAACGGCGGGTGGCCTCGCGACCGTCGAGATCCGGCATCTGCACATCCATCAAGATGAGGCCGTACTCGCGTTCGGTCATCGCGGTAAGCGCATCGAAACCGCCGTTCACGACGTCGGATTTCATCCCGAGGCGATTCAACATCGCCCCGGCGAGTTTTCGGTTGATCTCATTATCGTCGACCAAAAGGATTCGACGATTTGTATCTCTGACCGGAGGTGCGGCCTCATACTGCGTGGCGACAACAATGCGCACGGCGTTGTCTTGATTTTCGCCATGCGAGACGGTGAGGAAGCCACCCAATGCCTTAGCAAGACGGGCAGCTTGGCTGATGTCGTCATCACCGGTTACCCGAGCATCGATGTCCCAGAGTGCAAATACCTCCGAGCTCGAGACCGTGGCAGCCAACGTGTCCGGAGACACTTCGAGATCGACCACGATAGATGCGTCGTCCGAACTAGATGCGATGTGTGAGAGCACCAGGGATGTCAATCGCGTCATCAAATCAATATTGAGTTCGATCACCGCATCGATAGGACCGCGGATCTTTACATCGAATCTGGAGTCGTCAAACGTCTTCTGGGCCATACGAATCGACGCGGCAACTTCTTCTAGCCGAACGGACACTCGATCACCGGCGAATCGGCGATCCGAGCGATCGATCACGCGAACTAACCGGTCGAGAACCGTAGTGAGACCCTCGTCAGGGATCAAATCACCATCGACAGGATGGACACCCGAAGCATCGCGTTCCCGCATACGAATGCGCGCCTCGTGCGCCAAGTAGGCAATGAAGGCATCCCGAGCTTGATCGGCCACTGCATAGGAACGCTCTACTTCCTGAGCATCTTTAGCACTTTGCATCAGCAGTTCTTCGAGCCTGCGACGATCCTGCAACTCACGCTGCCGAGTACGATCCCACTCAACCGCACGCCCCAGTTGCGCGCCTAAAGATGGTGCCAGTTGAAGTAAACGCTCATCTGGAGTTCTCGTGCGCGGATCGAAAAACTCAATGACCGCAACAACATCGACGCCCGCGATTACCGGGAATGCCCACGCTGCACCTGCCCTCAAATCAGGCCTGTTCGCGAATTGGCCGCTGAGCCGGGCATCGGATAGCCAGATAGTTTGGTGCGACGAAGCGACCTGACCAGGTAGGTCCACCGGCGGCACGAATCGTTTGTCGAGAGTTGCAGTGATTATGCGTTCAAGGAACTCAACGTGATTCGCGTCCACATCCCAGATATCTGCACTGACTAGTGCACCGGATTCGTCCGGAACAAGTACGTGTGCCACGGCAAACCGACAGTGTCGACGAACAGCCTTGGCCGCCAATGTCAGAGCCGAATGCGCATCTTCGCTTTCATTCACGATGGCCGCGATCGAGCCAAGTAACTCAACTTCACGAGCATGTTCGCGCACCCGCCGGATTTGAATCTCTGCGGTTGCTTCAGCCTCCCTGCGGGCGGCATTTTCTCGCGCGGCTCGTCGCTCCAGGCGAGCCAGCGTCAACTCATGACTCACGTTGTCGACACCCTCAGAGTGCATTGGTCATCACCGCGCAACATACATGTCGTCTGAACAATCTCAACGCTCTGCCGATAATGTTCCGCCGCGCCAAGAATCAAACCTTCAGCGAAATCACATCGCTGCCGAGCTGAGCGATAGACGAGTTCGAGCGTTGATTCATCAACGAGGTTATAGACGAAATGCGGAACATCCGCACCCGGATACAAATTACGAACCTCCGGATGAACGACTGACTCGATGCTAAGTAGGAACGACAGCACGTCATCGTGATCGGTGAAGAATTCTGGATGTCGGTCGTAGACACGACTGATTCCTTGATGCCCCACATGTCTAATGACTGCCGAAGGCGTGGCATTGATCCGGTCAGCAACCGTGTCCGCGATTGCGAGCAAATCCGAATCTGGATATGTACCAAGCGAGGTATAGGCGCCGAGCACTCCTGAATCGTCGATCACATCATCCCAGGCATCAATACCGTGCTCGGCGATGACGACCGACTCGACAATGTTAAAAATGATCCCCTTCATGACAGTCTCCTCGTCATGTCCGACCCACCAGCAAGCGATCAAACTGGTCCCGCAATTCAGACAGGTCAACGGGCTTGGACAGCAGCCCATCCATGTGAGCGGCGCGACATCGTGAGGCGAGGTCCTGATCAACCTGATTCGCCAGTGCGATGATCGGGATTCGAGCGACCCGCGGGTCCGTTGACTCTCGGATAGCCGCGGCAACCTGAAATCCATCCATCTCTGGCATATCAAGATCGAGAAGTACAGAGGTGTACCGCACCCGGCGCGATAACGCGTCGAGGGCTTCTGCGCCGGAGGCTACGGCTCGATGCGGCACCCCGAGTCGGGCAACTTGTCTGCCCAACAGAGCACGGCTTGCTTCAGAATCGTCAACGATCAAAGCCGCGTCCGCTAAAGGCGCCGGCTCGGTGGCCGTCGAACGAACCCCCGCGTCCCCGTTCTCCGAAGCCGTCGGCATCGGAATGGCAAAGCGGAATCGAGAACCCTCACCAACCACTGAGCTAACTGACAACGAACCTCCCATCAGCGAGACCAACCGATGCGCGATGGCGAGCCCAAGTCCGGTGCCGTCCTGACCGGCTTTTGCCTGAACGAATGGGTCGAAGATCGAGCCCACCCGATCGCGCGGAATTCCCTGACCCGTATCACGGACTTCAAATGCGACGACCTCGCCGCCAACGCTGTCCCGATCAACTCGTACCTCGAGATCAACGGATCCGACTGACGTGAACTTGACGGCATTGTTGGCAAGATTCAGAAGGATTTGCCGTAATCGGCTTCCATCGCCAAGTACCAGCTGTGGCATAAGCGGATCGAGCGTGGCATTGATCGACAGACCCTTGCCGGCAGCTTGGGCGGACAGCAGCGTGCGTACCCCGTTTACCACCTCACGCACATCGGTTGGACCAATGTTGAGTTCAATACGGCCAGCTTCAACCTTCTCGTAATCGAGAATGTCGTTGATGATGCTCACCAGGGCTTCAGACGATTGGCTAATAACATCAATGCCTTCGCGCTGATCCCTATCAAGCGGGGTGCCTCGCAAGAGATCGATTTGAGCAATGATGCCGTGCATCGGGGTACGAATCTCGTGACTCATCGTCGCAAGGAATTGGCCCTTGGCATCGGAGGCTGCCAAAGCAAGATCTCGGGCGCGCGCGAGGGTATCACGATCCCGCACCCGCTCGGTTACATCCTCAAACAGCCAAATCGCACCGACAGGTGCACCATCATCCACAATGACTTGGAAGTCGAATTCGAGCACTCGTCCATCACTCAGGTTGAGGACCTGGCCCACTGCCGGCCAACGACGACTGACAAACTCCTCTGTTCGTCTTAAGAACGCCGCGGGATCATCCGCGGGTGGAATCAGTCTGCTAATCGCCGCTGACACCGGTAGATCGATCAGTTCCTGATGGTCGATCTCTGATCGAAACATGCCACACAGTGCTTCATTGGCAAGAACGACCGAGCGCACGGAATTCTCAACAAGGACGCCGTAACGCATGTTCTCGAGCAGCGAGGTCATACGGGTACCCGAATCAACGATCTTTTGTTCGTCCAACTTCGCTTTGGTGATATCGAGCATGAATCCAAGGCGGCGCCGTTCACCTTCATCAGCTTCGATCACTGAGTCGACCGTGCGAACCCACTTGGTTCGTCCATCGGCAGTAATGACCCGGAATTCCTCGTCGAAGGGCAGATCGTCACGGTCTGCAGCGACATGTGCACGCCATACCCGTTGACGATCATCGGGATGCGTCATCTCGAAGAAAAAGGCGGACTCGTTCAACCAACGATCAATCGGATAGCCGAACATCTCGACGGTTTGGGGTGAGACAAACTCCGCGGCTGCCGCGGGTCCAAGCCGGTCAATGTACATAGCCAGCGGCTGAGCCTCGACCAGTTTTCGGTAGCGGAACTCTGCGCGCACCATCTGGCGATTAGATATGCGCAGTTCAGCCGCAGTGTCTTGCAGTTCCTGATTCATCAACTTGAGATCAACGAGACTCTTGTCTTGACCCTGGCGCAGAAACAGCAGATCCGGGGTTTGGTCAGTCGGAGCAAAATCAGAAGACGAGATGCCGAGAGCTTCCAACTCCATCGTGGAATTCACCACCGGCGTTCCCACGAGAAAAACGCCCTCTGGCTCTATCAATGAAACCGTCTGGAACCTGAACTGCGTCTTGGTTTTCTTAAGACTCATCAAGATCAGGGTCCCCGCTTGGCGACGCAGTGAATCTGCGTCGGTTAGCGACTTTGGGCGGACCGCATCAAAAAGATCCCAGAGCAGCTGACCTTCGCTGAACACACCAAGTCGTTCGAATGACGACCCTACCCGGACGACACGAAGATCGTTGTCGAGAAAGATACCGAAGGGGACGACACGATCGAGATCCTTACTCCCGATGCTGATCTGCATCGACGCTATCCCCCGATCTGCACGCGAAAGAGGTCAAAGGGTTGCTCGGCCGAACGGGGTTTCTCGTACGTCACCGTAGTGGGTGTGTCGTACAGATCGCCGAGTCCTTCGAGCAGCCCGACAACGAAAGGCGCCAATCCTTCCCTATGCGAGCGGTACTCGACCATGATACCGCCGTCAAAGGTGTCAGACACAGAGAAGGACGGTGGCACCAACTCGGGATAAAGATTCTGGATCCGTGCGTGCATGAGATCCATGTTGGCCAGCACGGTCATTACGCTCGTGCCTGTCGCGCCTAGGATGTCGCGGTAATTCTCCGGACCCACCCGCGCGGACCAGTAGTGACCAAATGCACGCAACAACTCGTCGGCGGGGGAATCGAGTTCCGCGCTGGCCGCGGCGACGAGCCGGTAGGTGACCTCATCGTCGTAGTAGAGCAGACCGACGAAAGTTTCAGCGGTCTCGGCCCGTGCAGCAATTCGCGACCAGGCACTGGCGCCTGCTTGCTCTGACACAAGCCGTCGCATTGCCTCGTTTATCAGTCCGTACAACTCAACCCCCAGGCAGCGTCACGGCATAGCCGCTGAACAACTAGCTGATCAAAGTCGATCAGGCGGGTTCAAACCGATAACCCACACCACGTAGCGTACGGATATGACGCGGCGAGGACGCTGACTCGCCCAACTTCTTTCGCAGCTTTCCCATGTGAACCTCAATGACGTGGTCGTCTCCGAACCAGTCGCCCCACACATGCTCAAGTAATTGCTCACGGGTGAACGTGCGTCGAGGGCTGCCCGACAGCAGATCAAGGATGTCGAATTCGATCTTGGTCAGTTCGACATTTTCTCCATCGACCATGACTTCACGAGCGATCGGGTCGATCACCAAATGGCCGAACTCACGTGACTCACGGACGGGCGCGACTCGAGGACGACGACGCATCGCCCGAATTCGCGCCGCCAATTCACGCGGAGAAAACGGCTTGGTGACGTAATCATCCGCACCCACAGTAAGACCAACAATCTTGTCGACCTCGTCGTCACGGGAGGTGACCATGACGATGTACGCGTCGCTGAATGAGCGCAACTCGCGGCATACCTCAACACCGTCAGTGTCCGGGAGGGAAAGATCGAGGATCACCAGTTCTGGCTGCTCGGCTCGGGCGTATTCGATACCGCGTCGTCCCTGAGGAGTCGCGACAACCGCATAGCCCTCCTTCTCAAGAAGCCCTCGCACCAACAGGGTGATTTCTGGGGAGTCCTCGATTACGAGTGCTTGAGCGCGATCACCGGTCACCTTGGCCTTCCCTTCTGCTGTGGACCCGTACTTGAAGGAGTCACGTTTCTCATCGTTGCGATTAGTCAATGTGCGTACGGTGGGGCTTATCGGTAGTGACGCCGCTCTGTTCTGGGCAGTTACTCACATCGTGGCTACGTGCTGTGACTTACTATCCACTGCCTATGTAACCGAGTGTGACACTCACGCGAGCCTCTCCGCGAGTTAATCCACCCATTCGGAGGTAATGATCTCCTCGACCAGAGCCCACCATAGGGTAATCAATCTCTACGTCAGATCATCGCGCACTCAAGGGGATGTCGCTCATCCACATTCGTCGTGTCCTATGAACGTCACCCAACTGGCCGTTAAAAGGTGCACGTCGCTCCGCATCGTCGACTGTAAGTAACTGTATGTAATTGACGTAGGGTTACTGTGATGATCAAGGGGGTCGACATGAAAATCGTGTCGCTGGACGCACTTAGAGACTACGTGGAACCCTTCGCGAACAACACGATCGTCCCGGCCGGCACGTCTGCGCGTGTGGTGATCAGTGGAAACATCGCGACCCCTTCTGTGGTTCTTGGTGCCGTCGCGGAGATTCTGCCCGAATTCACCCTCCACGCTTTGAATGCCCAACAGGGTCTCCCCGATCGTCCGGGTATCACCATGGAGACATGTTTCGTCGGTTCGGGGATGCGTAAGCGGGACGGATTGGTTTACATCCCAGCGCGGTTGTCGATGGTGCCGAAACTCTTCGCATCCACCTGCCCACCCGACATCGTTATCGTGCACACAAGCCCTGTCGTGGACGGGAAAGTGTCTCTGGGCGTGGAGGTGAACATCCTTCCTGCCGCAATCGAAGCTGTTCGGGCGCGCTCTGGCTTGGTGATTGCCCAGATGAACCCGCAGATGCCGTACACCTTTGGCGATAGTGAGATAAGTACCGACGAGATAGACATCGCAGTTGAGGTGGATGTGGCACTGCCTTCACCAAGACAGGTCGACATTGATGACGTGTCACGAGCAATTGGTGACCGAGTAGCACATCGAGTCAGTGACGGAGCCACCTTGCAGATGGGCATCGGAGCCGTCCCCGACGCTGTGCTCGCAAGCCTTCAAGCCCGCCAGGGGTTGCGCATCTGGAGCGAAATGTTCAGCGACGGCGTACTCGAACTAGATCGAGTTGGCGCACTTGATCGCTCAACGCCCATCGTCTCGTCATTCCTGTTTGGCTCGCCAGAACTCTACGAATGGGTAGACCGCAACCCACGTATCACCATGTTGCGCACCGAGAAAACCAATGAGCCGGCGAACATCGCTGCGAATCCTGCGATGACTTCCGTGAACACCGCACTTGAAGTTGATCTGTTTGCCCAAGCTAACGCTGGTCGGGTAGGTGGGCGTATCTACTCTGGATTCGGTGGTCAAACCGACTTCATCGTCGGGGCATTGCACTCACCAGGCGGCCAAGCCATTCTTGCCTTGAGGGCCTGGCATCCGCGCGCGAACGTCTCGACGATTGTGCCGCTGATCGACGAGCCGGTTACATCATTTCAAGCCACGGCGATCATCACTGAACAGGGCACAGCACCAATCTGGGGCTATTCACAACAGGCTCAGGCCAAACATCTGATTGAACAGACTGCTGACCCACGTGTTCGAGAGGAACTGTGGGAAGAAGCACGCGCACTTAACCTGACATAGACGATTGAGCGAAACTGTCACGGCGATACCGTGTGGGCATGCCCTCCACGATTGACGCCGATTCGGTGAACGCGGGATCGTCAGGCGTCGTGCCCTATGCGACGATGGCGACTGCGTCGCGGGCCGTTACCGAAGCTATTGCGCCCGCGGTCTTGGTCGCAGCCTTGGCCACCGGGCATACGGCCGCCGAGGGCGCCATCATTTTGGCTGGAGTCACGGGACTTGCCGCCGTGGGGGGTCCCTTCATCGGCGCAGCGCTGGACCGCGTGCGACATCCCGGACGGGTCGTCAGCATTGCGATTATTGTCTTGGCCGCGGGAGTCGGTCTGCTCGCCTGGCTCATGCCACATGCCCCACTGTGGGTGTTGCTGATCATCGCGAGCATCGGTGGAATTGCACAGCCTGCCCTGACCGGCGGGCTAAGTTCTCAGCTCCCGAGTCTCGTCCGTCCCAACCAGTTAACCCGGGCATATGGGATCGATGCCGCCACCTACAACATCGGCGCCATTGCCGGCCCACCACTAGCGGCGGCATCGGTGATCATTGGTCCGGTCGGGCCGCTCGTGTTCACGTTTAGCTTGTTGGTTATCGCGCTGGCAGTACGCCCGTTCGTGCCCTTTCCGACGCGGTCTGAGCCCGGCATACGTCATTCACTCGTTCGAGATGTCACAACCGGATTCAAGGGGCTGTTCTCAACACCATCCTTGGCCGGTGCAACCTTGATCAATACGATTGGATTTGTTGGCCAAGCTGGGTTTCTCGTAGGCGTTCCCCTCTTGGTTTTAGCGCAGCAAGAGTCACTTGCTCACACCGGCTGGGTATTCGGCGCATCTGCCATCGGTGGAGTGATGAGTAGCGCTTGGATTACCTACCGTCCGCTCAAGAATCTTGACCGCATCATCGTGGTGACGACCATCATCGTTGGCTTGGCACTGCTCACATTGACATTCTCACCCTCGTTCCTCGTCACACTCTGCACGGCATTCGTGATCGGATTGGCCGATGGGCCACTACTTGCAGCCACTTTTGCGGTTCGCTCACGCGAAGCAGCACCGGAAATTCGTTCGGTGGTTTTCACAACAGGCGCAAGTATCAAGACCTCTCTCTACGCCCTTGCAGCAGCCGCGCTCGGAGCGGTTTCCGGTCATGGCGTCGGATTCGTATTCGGCATTGGTGCCCTTCTTCAGGTAGTCGCGCTCTTGTCCGCCACGATCACGATGTCAAAAATGTCGAGTGCGCAATCAAGCTGAGTTGATGCCGCGTTCGAATCTCAATGTCGCCTGAGCAGATCCCGAGAACGCGTCACCAATAACCTCCACGTCCTCCGACGGAGAACACTCGTAAGCCAATAGGCTTTGCCGAGGGGATGATCAACCTAACCAGTTCACACGGACGCGGAGATATGACTCACTCGCTCGAAATTTCGCCTCGGCCCAAGGTTGATGTTGAGCACGCAGCCAAACTTGCACATGATCTTTTCGCTATAGCTGGAACCATCTCCGAACTCAGCAGTCACCAGGATCGCAACTTCCGCATCGTTACGCAGACTGGTGATGTTGTACTCAAGATTGCCAACAAGTCGTGGCGACTTGGTGCACTGCAGGCGCAGAACTCATCGCTTCTGTACTTAAGTGAACAGGTGAACGAGTTCACCGCACCAGTTCCGATTCCGGGCGTCAACGGTGAGTACATTCAAACCGCCGTCATCGACGGAGACGAGCTTTTCGTGCGGCTTATCACCTACATAGACGGCGAGACTCTGACCGGTGAGAGGTATCTCGCCCCGATCGTGCGAGCCGACCTTGGTCGTCTTGCCGGCCAAGCGGCCAAGGCACTTGAGGGTTTTGATCACGAAGGCCTCACCCCCGGTGGCCAGTGGGATCTCATGCACGGTGTCGCTTTCGTACGCCAGTACCTCGATTCAGTCACCGAACCAGAGCGACGCAAGCTGATTGACCAGCAGGTGCAACAGATCGAAGCGATTCTCGCCAATGTTGAAGACTCTCTCAGAATCCGGGCCATCCATAACGACGTCACAGACGACAACACAGTTGGCATACCGGATACCGCCCATCGGATTCGACCCAACGGCATCATCGACTTCGGCGATTTCACGCGAAGCTGGCTCGTCGGCGACATTGCGATGACCGCAGCGTCGATCCTGCGCCATGCGGTCGATCACCCGTTCGCGACGATGGACGCGATCCGCGCCTACCACCATGAAGTGCCGTTAACTGATGATGACGTGACTGCACTTTGGCCATTGATCGTTTTGCGTGGCGCTGTTCTCGTCGTAGCTGGCGATCATCAAGCATTGCTTGATCCAGATAATGCTGCCGCAGTTGAGCCACTCGAAGGTGAACGGCGGATCTTCGACCGCGCGGAGTCAATCCCCTTTGGCCTCGCTGAGGCGGTGATCCGTGCGACGCTCGGCTTGCCGTCATCAGCAACGGTGGCCAAGGCGCGAGAAGAGCTCACGCATGCAACAACGCTCCTTGAGACGCCGAACCCGGCCTGCGTAGTTGACCTTTCAGTTGAGAGTGATGCACTCGATGACGGCCGCTTCACAGAGCCCGGGATCATCAACACCATTCTCGCTGAACGCAGCGTGGCCACTGGCACAGCGGTTAGTCGATTCGCTGAGCCGTACCTGTCACGCACACTTCCCATCAGTGAGATCGAGCCCGCCACAATCGCGCTCGGTGTTCATCTGAGTGCGGCCGCGGGAACGAGCATTCGCGCGCCACTCGATGGCGAAATCTCTCATCGAACAAACGGGCGCGTTGTGCTCACAACTGCTGCCGGGCTCATCTATCTAGACGGCCTCAGCGACGCACCTGCCGATGGGACTCACATCACCGCCGCGAGTCCCATCGGAACCTTGTCGACGGGAACCCTATGGGTGCAAGTGCTTGCGGAGCCGAACCTAGATCCAGCCCCGGCATTCTGCACTCCAACTGAGGCCATCGGTTGGTGTGACGTGTCGTTAGACCCGTCAGCGCTGATTGGCGTGAGCCTTCGGGCACCGTCGACACAGCGCAGTGAACTTCTTGACCGACGCGACCGATCATTCGCACGCCTCCAAGAGCATTACTACGACGAGCCGATGCAGATAGAACGCGGCTGGCGCACTCACTTGATCGATACGAATGCGCGCTCGTATCTCGACATGGTTAACAACGTGGCCGTTGTCGGACACGGGCACCCGCGGCTAGCTGACGCCGTCAACAAGCAGATGCGCAAGCTCAATACGAATTCGCGCTTCCACTATGGCGCCATCGTTGAATTCACCGAACGCCTCACTGAATTAACCCCGCCGGAACTGGACACCGTCTTTTTGGTCAACTCCGGATCAGAAGCCGTCGATCTGGCACTGCATATCGCCCAAATTGCAACGGATCGCATGGATCTCATCGCAGTACGTGAGGCCTATCACGGCTGGACTCTGCTGTCTGATGCAGTCACGACGTCGCTGTA
>JBAXUN010000034.1:0-19944 GCA_037129655.1 Actinomycetes bacterium | reverse complement strand
TCGACCAGCGAAGCCCGATAGCCCGTCCAAAAGCCGCGCCCAATCACTATCAACGTCCGAGCCGGCCAACAGTCCCGTTGTGGCTAGAGCGCCGGAATTCACCATAGGGTTGGTCCGGCCGGAGCTCTCACGTTCGATCGCAGCGATCGAGTTGAACGGCAATCCGGTGGCATTGACCCCCACCCGCGCGCAGACCTCGTCGACACCGTAGATCTGGCAGGCGAGTGCGAAAACGAACGGTTTGGCACAGCTCATAAGAGTGAACTCAACGTCGCTATCCCCGGAAGAGTACGCCTGACCGTCGACGCCCACGATCGTCAGTCCAAACAGCGCCGGGTCAACTTGTGACAGTGCCGGGTAGACCGTGGACACCGCGCCTTGCTGAACGTCGCGAATTCGCGCGTGGCAGTCGTCGAGGAGCGCCTGCACAGTCCCGCTATCGGGTAGACGACCGGAGGACACTAGGCGCGAGTCATCCGGCGGCCGAGGAGCTGACGAGGTACTCATCGACGGACGTCCATGCGTGACGGTGTGCGGCGGTTCGCGATGATCGCGTCACTGACTCGCATTCTCAACACCCAATCAGGAGTACACGTGGGGAGCGAGCGTCGCCACCACCCGCAGGTTCCGATACTTCTCCCCGTAGTCCAGGCCGTAACCCACCACAAACTCGTTCGGAATATCGAATCCGATGTATGCCGGCGTTACTGCCACTCGGACTGCGTCCGGTTTGCGCAACATCGTCAACACTTCCACGGACGCGGGCCCACGTGAGGTGAGATTGCGCAGGAGCCAGGACAGCGTCAAGCCGGAATCCAAAATATCTTCCACAACGAGTACATGCTTGCCACTGATATCCCGATCAAGATCCTTGATGATGCGCACCACCCCGGACGATGTCGTTCCCGAGCCGTACGAGGACACGGCCATCCAGTCCATCTCAAGTGGAAGCTTCATGGCTCTCGAGAGATCTGCCATCAGCATGACGGCACCCTTGAGAACGCCCACAAGAATTAGGTCGCGACCTGCGTAGTCCGCATCAACCTGCGCCGCCAGTTCAGCGATTCGAAGGTTGAGCGATTCCTCGTCCACCAAGATCCGCTCGAGATCCGCACCGAGATCCTCGGGATGCATCAATTCTCCTTCGCAGGGGTTTGTGAACGACTCGACGTCAACGGTCGCAGGATGAGCCTGCCACAGTCTCGAACAACTTCAACACCGCCCGGTAAGGCGACGGCCCCCTGACCCTTCCACTCGGTAACCAGTGCATCGAGTCGATTGACATGCTCGGCCGATAACCGGCCCGCCGACACCCCACCGTCAATGAGCCAGGTACGCATTATTCGGCTACGAACGGCACGGACCAGCGGTTCCAACGCATCAACATCCAGATCACCGGGAACACTGGCGCCCATGATGATGTCGTAACCGATCTCATCGACGAGTTCAGCAAGTGCTTCGGAGTCGGCTCGGGCTAACTCGGCGGTACGGGCCAACGCTGCGGCAATGCCAGGACCAAGCTCGCGCTCGAGCATCGGTAGCACGTTGTCGCGCACTCGCACCCGAGCAAATCGCGGATCGTGGTTATGCGGATCATCAATCACAGGCAGATCCGGCGGAAGGCTCGCGTGCACCACGGCGCGAGATACATCTAGCAGCGGACGACGAAACTTTCCACGCCTACGCGGCATCCCTGCCAGGCTTCGAGTTCCTGATCCACGCGCAAGCCCAAGGAGAACAGTCTCTGCTTGGTCGTCAAGGGTCTGGCCCAGCAGGACCACAGCTCCACCTACCCGAAGCGACACCTGATGAAGTGCGCGATACCTCGCGTCCCGAGCGGCAGCTTCCATCCCATCGCCGCTTTCAACGATCACGACTGATTCGACGCACACTGGATCGAGTCCGCGCGCGCGCAGTAGCTCACCTGTCTGTTCAGCGAGTTCTCGCGACCGGGGCTGCAGTCCATGATCAATGATCACCGCGCCAACTCGCTCACGTTCGAGTCTGGTAGCCAGAGCCAGCGCCATCGAGTCTGGACCGCCGGAGCAGGCAACTAACACGAGTTCGGATGCGCCCACATCAGCGAGTTCCAATCGGACCGCTCTACGGACGTCGACAATCGCATCGGTGCTCACGCGATAAGCCCGGCTGCTACTCGTCGGCACCATTCATGTGGGTTTAGAACCTCGGCCCTCGTAGGAAGTGTCTCGGGACTCGTCCACACCCGATTGAAGCCGTCACGCCCCACCTCGTTCACCACAGCAGTTACGAAGCGACGCCCATCTGAGTACTGGCGGAGTTTGGCGTCAAAGCCAAGCACGCGTCGCGCAATGCCATCAACAGTCCCTGGCTCGTGCCTGCGCTGTTCGAACCGAGAGCGAATCTGAACCACGGTGGGGACGATCTCTGGTCCGACGTCGTCCATCACATAGTCCGCGTGACCCTCGAGCAAAGACATCAGCGCGGTGACGCGATCGAACACCGCCCGCTGCGCGGGGGTCTGCGCCGCATCCATCACCGATGGTCCATCGGCATTGCGCACTGCTGAATAGAACGCACTCAACACATTACGAAACCTATCCACGGTTTCCGACGTTGACGTGGGAGCAACATCAAAGAACTCGCGCATGAGGCTGGTCAGGTAATCACTGAGCCAAGGAACGGCCCCGAATTGCACACGATGGGTCTCTTCATGAAGACAAACCCAGAGCCGGAAATCACGCGGGTTAACGCCAAGTTGACGCTCAGCAGCAACGATGTTCGGCGCAACGAGAAGTAACCGACCTTCACCGGTGGGAGTGAACGCTTCGTATTGGCCAAGAACTTTTGTTGACGCGAAGGCCAACACCCCTGCCATTTGTAAGGCAGCGATTCGAGCCGAAACCGCCGCGATTGCCGCCGGTTGTTCGGCAGCAGCGCGACGCAGGATCGGGTCGAGAACGCTGCGGAAGCCGTGAACATTACTTGCCACCCAGTCCGGACGATCCACGACAATCGCACCCGGTGCGTCCCCAGCATCCATGCCGGTGCGCTCTCGAACCGGCGCAACGGCGAAAGCCGCCAGGGCTCGAAGTTCGGCAACTGCAGCACGCGCCTGTTGATCAGAGGTCTTCGGCCCGGGCGGACACAACCGCCGACCCGCGGACCGCGCTAACTCCCAGTCAACGACGTCCATGACCATGACACTACGCGAGCCCGTCTGCAGCGTCGCGTCTGATACTGCGCTACTACCGCGCGCGAGATTTCAGTGAGCGGCAACGATCGATGCAGCATGATCGACAGCAGCGCGAGCAACCTCAGTCGGCCCAGGCGCCTTGTCGGCATCAAAATCGAAAATGAGCACTCGGCCATGCGTATCTCTCACGATCCCGGCCAAACCAATGACTCCGGTGAGCGTGCCAGTTTTGGCACGCACCACTCCTCGTCCACGCAGATGCTTGGGGGCGTCATAGCGATCCGACAGCGTGCCAGTGAGCCCCGCGATGGGAAGTCCCGAAGCCACCGGCCACAACACCCCGACACTCGACCCAGTGAAGGGCTTGTTTGCCACCACCGCAGCCAATGCGTGAGTAAAAGTCTGTGAATCGATTTCGTTGAGGGACGAAAGGCCACTGGCATCAGCGAGTTGCATGCCGCTCACTGGCATCCCCATCTGCTCAAGAGTGTCCTTGGTGGCGCGCACTCCACCCTCGAAACTCGCCGAGCCAGCTAGGCGACCACCAGCAAGATGGCCCAAGGCTTCGGCCAGATCGTCATCTGATCGGGTCAGCATGCGTTCGACGAGATCTGTAACCGGGGGACTTTCCACCGAGGCAATCGTGAGCTCACCCTTCGAACTAGGCGATGCACTGCCACCCGTTGAGGACTGACCGGGTGACGATGGAGTCACATTCGGCACGGGACTGCTCGCAACGGCCTGGTTGGGATCAACACCTGGGGAATCAGATGGCTTTCCTACCCGAGTGACAGCCGGTGCGACTCGGATGCCGAGTTCTCGAAGCCGCCCGGCAAAGTACTCAGCCGCAGCCTTGGCTGGATCTTGGCTTCGAGCATTTGACGATGCCGATATCCGCCCACCGTCGACACTCAACGCCATGACCGGGCTAACAACGCCGGCGGCAACAAAGGACGACTTCCAACCAGGCGCCAACGGGCTACCGACAAAAAGCGAGTCGTCAAAACCCAACTGAGCCGAGACAATGCCGACTTTGCGAAGGGCATTTGCCGTCTGAATGGCCAGACTGGATAGCGTCGCCGGGCGCGCAGACTGACCGGCAGGCCACGCAGCCGCGGGTGATTGGACCCGAGCGAGTGTCGAATCTCCTCCACCATGTATGACCAGCCGATCAGTACCACTTTCGAGCGACACCGTCGTGGAAAGTCGCGTATCGGGTCCAAATGCCTTAAGGATGGTGATGGCCGTAAGAATCTTCAGCGTGCTGGCCGGACGTTGCGGTCGATTCGACGCCTTGGAGTACAGCACCTCCCCCGTTACAGAATCAGTAACCTGGCCAGTGACGTCTTGACCAAGCGCCGATGCGCCGAGGGCACTGTTCAACTCAGCGGCGAAGGCAGCTGGGATCGGTGGCGCACTCACCGCACCTGAGTCATTCGACGGGGTTAGCACTTGCGCCGGAACGACTGGCGGAGCAACGACGGCGGTCTTCGGAGCCAACAAGCTCGCCTGGGCAGTCGGCATCACGCTCGAGGCACAAACCGACACCAGAGCAGGGATCAACGCAGCACTAACGAGTGATCTTGTCCGCACCTGCTTACCTCCCGTCACTACTCGCGCCCCCGAGGTGGGAGACTTAGCCTGCTACAACGAACCGAAGTCGATTCGGGGCAGCTCGATACGCACCTGCCCAAGGTAACAAAGGAGAACATCGTGGAGTTCGACGTTACGATCGAAATCCCCGCGGGGAACCGTAACAAGTACGAGGTCGACCACGAAACTGGCCGCATTCGCCTCGACCGGATGTTGTTCACCTCAACGCGTTATCCACACGATTATGGCTTCGTCGAGGGCACGCTCGGTCAAGACGGAGACCCGCTCGACGCACTTGTCGTTCTGGACGAGCCGACTTTCCCCGGCTGTCTGATTCGCTGCCGTGCGATCGGAATGTTTCGCATGACCGACGAGGCCGGAGGCGACGACAAGGTCCTGTGTGTCCCGTCAGGCGACCCACGCGTTGAGCACATTCGCGACATCCACCACATGCCTGAGTTCGATCGACTCGAAATCCAGCACTTCTTCGAGGTTTACAAGGACCTCGAACCCGGCAAAAGCGTGGAAGGTGCGACATGGGTTGGCCGTGTCGAGGCTGAGGCAGAGATCGTTGCGTCAACCGAGCGATACGAAGCGCTTCACCCAAAGAAGCACGCGGCACTTGATGCCGACTCCAGTAGCCATCTCGACTAGTAGTTCCTTAACCCCGGCATCACATTCGTCTCACGAGTAACACGGCTCAGGTTTGTGGTGCTTGGTGCCGATAGAGCACCGACAAGTAGTTACAAAACGCGCAACATGGCTTGATTACCTCGTAGCGTGGTGTCGGGGACGTCCAATACTGGGCGAATAGGGGTGTAACGGTGACAGGTCCGACGCGATCGCAAGGTACTGGCCGGGCACGAATCGGTAGTCAAATGCAACCGCATCGGCCACTGACCTGCGTCAGTATCCAACCTGACGAGTTGGCAGCAAGCCTCAACAAGCGCCTTTCTGATCTGACCTCCCGACTGCGGGAATGTAGCGATGACGTGCAAGCCGCGGGCCGCGAGTCCGCGCATATGGCCGTCGAATTGTTCGCCGAAACAGCTGTCGTGTGGATGATTGGGCCAGATGGCAAGACGTTAGAGCCCATTGGATCGCATGATTTTGAGCCACTGCGCGATCAACAACTGAGTCGGCTTCTTTCAGGGGCACGACCGCAGATAGGCGAGGGCCTCATCGGAACCTCCGTAGCCAATGGTCATGTAAAGATCGTCAATGAGGCTTCCCCCGATCTGACCGAGGGGTTCGCACCCTACGTTGAGTTCTGTCGTCGCAGCGACGTGACGTCAATTCTGATCTCACCCATCTCCGCCCAAGGAAGGGTGATCGGCGCATTTGCACTTCTTCGCCGTGCCGACTTACCTAACTTTCAGCATGGCCTCGACCCCGCTCTGACGTTGTTTTCCGAAATGGTCGGACTACATCTCGACTGGGCGCGTGCCTTGGCGACCCGAACCCGTGACATCGCCATTCTTGACTCGCTTGATCCGGCCGTGATCTCAACTGACCTAGATCGCCGCGTGACATCGTGGAACCGCGGCGCGGAGATCCTGTACGGGATTCCACGCGCCGACGCACTAGGGCTTCGACTGGACAGTCTCGTACCGACGGATCCACAGATTGAGCCGACCTCGCCGTTCGTCGCAGGGGGACAGATCGAGGAAGATGAGCGCTGGCGCGTAACCATGCGCGAGGGTGAATGGGCTGGCCGCGTGCGCCAACAGGCAACAGATGGTCGCATCATTGACGTTTCCCTTCGACTCACATTGCTCGACGGAACTGATGGCCGAGTCCTTGGCGGCTTAGTCCTGGCCGTCGAATCGCGGCAAACCGATCTGCCCGAGGTTGGCGGCGCGGTGGACGTGAGCGGTCAGTCATTGCTCGACGCCATCGACAACGAGTTAGCCATAATTGACGCACACGGTCGCATCATCGCCACCAACCTGCGCTGGGAACAACGCAGCGTCGACGGACGAGATCACAACGGGGCGTGGGTAAACAGCGCCCCCGGTAACGACTTGCTCGCACTACTGCGCTCAGCTGGGACGACCCGGCCATCAGCACGCGAGGCCCTTGCTGGCATAGAAGGGGTTCTCAACGGACGCCTACAACGATTCACCCTTCCGTACGACTCGACGTCAGACGGTGCAGACCGGTCATATGTCTTGACCGTTAAATCGATCCAGGACGATGGTGTTCTGATCGAGCACGCCGACAACACCCTTCAGCAGGGTTTGGAACGTCAGCTGAGTTACCGGGCAACACACGACGCATTGACCGGCCTGCCCAATCGCGCACTGCTATCAGACCGACTGGTGCAGGCGCTGATCCGATCCCAGCGAACGGGAAACATGGTCGCGGTTATGTTCGTCGACCTCGACCATTTCAAGGAGGTAAACGACACCCTCGGGCATGCAGCCGGCGATCAGGTTCTGGTGTCGGTTTCGCGACGACTACTGCGTGCCTGTCGGGCCAGTGACAGTGTGACGAGGTTTGGTGGCGATGAATTCGTCATCGTCGTTGAAGACGTCGATTCGTTGGAAAACATACGTCGTGTCGCTCAACGCATCCTTGACGCCCTGGCAACACCGATCGTGGTCGACGGATCTGAGTTGTTCTTCGGCGCATCGCTTGGGGTTGCCCTTGCAGCGGCTGAGATTTCGCCCACAACGCAGGTTGATGGGCTGCTACGTGACGCGGACACCGCCATGTATCGCGCCAAAGAGGCGGGACGAAACACATACGTCATCTTTGATCCCGCCATGCGTGATCGTGTAGCAAACCGGCTCGAATTGACGAACGCACTTCGTCACGTCGTCAGTCGGGGCGAGCTTCGAGTGGCGTACCAACCACAATTCGCACTCGATTCTGCAGACATTGTCGGAGCCGAGGCTCTCGTGCGTTGGCAACATCCTGAGTGGGGGCTAGTCCCACCCAATGAGTTCATCGAAGCGGCGGAGGAAGGCGGAAGTATTCTTGAGATAGGCGCATGGGTCCTGGATCAAGCGTGCCAGCAGATCGCGAACTGGCAACAACATGCACCTGAAGACTTCACCATCCACGTGAACCTATCGACCCGCCAACTGATCGACCCGAACTTCGTGCCGCTGGTACACAGCAAACTCGCCCTTTATGGCATCGAACCTGGTCGGCTTGGCTTGGAAATCACCGAGAGCGCTCTCATGTCCGATCCGGAAACAGCCGTCCGCACAGTCGAAGACCTCCATAAACTCGGGGTGCGCATTTCTGTGGACGACTTCGGAACCGGCTACTCATCCCTGGCATACCTTCAACGATTCCCGGCACATGCACTGAAGATCGACCGTTTCTTCATCTCACGCATCGACCACGACGATAAGACTGCGGCACTTGTTAAGGGAATTGTGAGCCTCGCCGATGCACTTGGGTTGGAAACAGTCGCCGAAGGCGTCGAGACTGAAGTACAACGCCAGCTCACTGAAGATTTAGGTTGTACGTCCTATCAAGGATTCCTGCGAGCGCGACCAGGAACAGCCGATGTCATTACCGGGCTCCTGACAGCCCTCGCGGAAAGACTCGATAGCTGCCACCGCACGTTCACGAATACGCATTAGTGCTTAGGGCAACTTCGCATTTCACGCGGTAACCTCAAATGACGCGGGTTAACATCTTCGTGCGTGTGGCCCGCGCGACGGGAGATTCTTAGTTTGGGATTTGAGGAGCATGCTGGGTGGCTAGGGATACTCACACCGCTGCCGAGCGCACCACGCAGGCCATCCACGCACTGCGCAGCAATCAACTCGAGGATGCGCACACACTTCTGCGTGACGCTCTTCAAGCAGACGACGAATACGCCACAGCTTGGCAATGGGTTGCGGCACTTTCTGACAATCCCGCCGAGAAGAAGTACGCACTCGAAAGGGCTCAAGAACTCGACCCCAACGTTCGACAAGCCGAACAACTCGCCGAACTACGAGATGTCGATTCGATCGAACCAACCATCCTGGTCCGACATGCCGAACCTCCACCCGAGAACTTCAATCTCGAGGAGTTCGCGGCACCACATCACGCCCAGATCAGGAAGAATCGACGTTGGGTTGTAGCGACGGCAGTGGCTTTGATTGCTGCGACCTTTGCCGGCTACCTCTTGCTAAGCAGGCCGACAAACCCTGTGTACCTAGCCGTCGTCGACGCACGGACGGGCCAGAGCAACGATGGCGAGATTACCCGCGCAGCCGAGGCGGCCGTCACTGCCATCAACGCCGCTGGTGGTCTCGATGGGCACCCAATCGAACTCCTTGAGTACGACGACAGAAACGACGTGACACAAGCCAAGAGCATCGCAAACCAGATAATCAGTGAGAACAAGGTTCTCGCGGTAATCGGGCATCGTCGATCTACCACGTCGATTGCGACCTTTCCCCTATACGGCCAAGCCCACATTCCGGTGATAACCCCCTCGGCAACAGCCGACGAGGTGACGCAAGGTCAGCCGTGGGCCTTCCGAGCGGTGTTCGATAATGTGCAGGAAGCCTCAGGCATGGCCGCCGTCCTGGTTGCCAATTCCACAGTGACCAATGCATTTCTTATCAGCATCGACAATGCATACGGCTCGTCGCTTCGTCGATCATTCACAGATGCCTTCGCGCGAGACGGTCGCAGCCTGTCTGGCGATGTAGTGATCCCATCCACGTACGAGTCTTCATCGGCCATGAAGCCGACGGTCGATACGGTTCTGCGCGAGCTTCGCGCCGCCAAAATCAAGGGTCCACTGGGACCAGTTGTGTTGATGGTCAATATCGACATCGGCGTGGGCATCGTTAAGGCAATGCGGGCTGCAGGCTTCACTGGCACTATCGCTGGCTCTGACTCCATGGGCGCAGGCGACTTGATGGGCCAACTGACGTCCAAGCCCAATGCAGTGAAGGATGTCAGCAACATCGTAATTGCGGTGCCGGTGGCCAAGGAAGCGCTAACCGGACGAGCGGTCAAGGTGATTCGTGAGCTTGAAGAGAAGAGCGGCTTGCAAAGTACCTGGCTCACCCCAACGACCTATCAGGCTGTCGACCTGATCGAGCAGGCGAGTTTGCGCAGCAAACAAACGCTGTCACCTGACACGATCGAACTAGACAGGCAAGCAATCCGCAACGCCCTAGCCTCAGCCAATTCCCCGGCGACCGCGTTCCCGGGAATCTCAGCACCTATCTACTTCAATGCCAACCACTCGGCAGTCATGCCCACCGCCGTCCTTCGCGGCTGGAACGCATCGGCCGACGGCAAACCAAGTCTTGAGCCGGCTTACCTGCAACTGGGTTTGGTTGAGCAGATGACGGAGCAGGAACGTGAGCAAGCGCGCAAGGAGGACCGGATTGTCCAGGTCGCCGGCACTGAATATGAGCGACAGTCCCTGGTGCGCATCGGCGTCAACATCAATGAAATCGGCCAATTAGATACTGGCGGTGGAACATTCTTTGCCGACGCCTTTGTGTGGATTAAGTATCGCGGCGACGAACGCGCGCCCAATATCGAGTTCGTCAATGCTGCGAGCCCGATCGATTTAGGGAAGCCGGTTAAGTCCTCCGTTGGTTCGCTTGGTGAGCGGTATGACCTCTACCGAATTCAAGGAACATTCAAGGCGCAGTTTGACTTCTCGGACTTCCCGTTCGATTCGCAGATCTTGGACATCACTATCCAAAATGTCGACGCCCCCGCGACACAGTTAATCTACGCCCCCGACCCAGACCTCCTGAGCACCACGAACTCAGATCGTTTACAGTCCGGCGTCAATGTTGGACAGAACATCGACAACATTCCCAACTGGAAGGCCGACAGCGTCGACTTCTTCCAGCAGTCCGTTGGCAGTTCTGCTTCTTTGGGTGATCCAACCGTTGTAGATGCCGCAACGACCACGACGACCTACTCGCAATACGTTACTCAAACGACCATCAGCCGAGACGTTAACTCCTTCCTTATCAAGAACGTCCTGCCACTCCTGCTCCTAGTGATGGTTACGTACATCGCACTATGGACGCCTGGTAGCGACCTAGCTACCCGTGTTTCCTTCGGTGTTACAGGAATTCTGACGGGCGCCGTCATGCTCAACGAGGTAACCGCGTCGCTTCCCAACGTTGACTATTCGGTGGCCATCCAGTGGGCCTATTACGCGTTCATCGCTCTGTCCGCACTCGTTGTGCTCGAGGGTATCTTCAGCCACAAACTCAACGAAGACGGGTCACTCAACGCGGCTCGACGACTAGACATCACCGCTCGAATCCTTTACCCACTCGGCGTTTTAGCGATTGCCTTCAGTTACTGGGCAAAGTTCCACTAAAGAGTCTGACCACTACGCCTTTTTAGGCAGGGTCTCCAGGATGTACCAGTTCGCCGTGAGCCCGGCGTCAACTCGCAAATCGATGCCGGTAATCGCACTGGCTTCTCTACTGGCGAGGAAGACGAACGCTGCCGCAACCTCTTCGGGTTCAACGAGTCGACGCATCGGTACGCGATCGAATGAGTTCTCGAGATAGTCCATGAGTTCCGGCCCTGCAGCGGCGGACGTCATGTCCGTCTTGGTGAAGCCGGGGCTTACGCAATTCGAGCGAATACCAAACTGGGCCAACTCAAGAGCCATCGTTCGGTTCAGTCCGAGGAGGCCAGCTTTCGATGAGTTGTACGCCGCGAACGGGCCATCACCGCCGCTGCCGTCGATAGATGCCGTATGCAAGATGACGCCTGCACCCTGCTGCTTCATGACTCGCGCAACTTCCTGCGAGAACACGAAAACGGAGGTCAGATTTGTCTCGATGATGTCGCGCCACCGCGCCCGGTCAACGTCGAGAAATGGTGTGTCATCATCGATGCCCGCGTTATTAACGAGGATGTCTATCCGACCCCAGGTCTGCTGGACGGATTGCACGGCACCAGCGATATCTTCCTCACGCCTGACGTCACAGGCGAAGGCCAACGCGGTTCCCGGTAGGCCCGCACACTGCCGCACCGTCTCGTGCAGCCCGTCAACTGTTCGCCCAAGAACGGCAACCTTTGCACCCTGCGTAGCAAACGCAATCGCAATGGCGCGGCCAATTCCACGGCTAGCTCCTGTGACGATTGCGACCTGCCCCTGAAGCCGACCAGATTCAGACATCACGATCCTCCATTTTTGCGAACAACTCTGCGGAGCGAAATCCCAAGACCACCAGCAACAAACAGCGGTACAAGCCACCACGGATTGAATCCGCTATGCACTGCTAGCGCAGTCGCTGCTAGTCCGAGCACCACCGCTAGCGACATTCGCCAATCGTCACCCACGATGAAGTCGTAGAGAAATGCCGCGAAACTCTTGATCGCATTCACGCTGCCACCGCGAGTCCATGCTCACGTTCGCGCTTCATCGCCGCCGCTGATGCCAGTGCGCCGAGAGCCGTCACGACAACAATCGCCAGAAGAGCCGCGTCGTTCCCCGGCCAAGTAACCCCGGCTCCCTCGGCGCCCCAAAAAATTCCGAACGAGGTCAACATGATTCCAACCGTGAACTTCACCGTGTTCTCCGGCACCTTCGACAACGGTGCTCGCACGGCGAGGCCAACAATCACCACGAGTCCAACGGCGATCGCGGCGCCGAGGGCAGCCAGTGGGATATTGCCGTGGATAGCACCGAACGTCAGGACGACGAAGACAACTTCAAGTCCCTCGAGGAACACGCCCTTGAAACTCAGACTAAATGCGTACTGATCAAAGGCTGACGGGTCTGCGGGCGGATTCTCGCGAGCCTCGGCAGCCTCACGCGCAAAGATCGCGACCTCGTCGTGCATGGCCTTGTATCCACTCGCACGAAGGATCGCTTTACGCAACCACTGCAAGCCAAACACCAGCAGCAGCGCACCCACCACGAGTCGCAGGACATTGATCGGTATGGCAACAAGGCCCGGACCTAGTAGTGCAACGAGTGCTGCGAGAACGCCCAGCGCCGCGAGGACACCCAACAATGTGGACTTCCAGTCGCGAGTGATTCCGACGGCCAGAACGATGGTGAACGCTTCAACCGTTTCTACCGCGGACGCGAGAAATGACGAGAGCAGAAGTCCCCACGCACTAGCGTTCATGGGCCCACCTTACGACGAGCGCACAACACGGCTAGTTCGATTCACGGTGGGCTGAACATTCAGATACGAAAGCCGCAAACAGCGGTGTCGCAGAATCCTGAAGGGCACGGGTGTCCTCCGGATGCCACTGCACCCCGATAGCCCACTTGTTTGCGTGCTCGATACCTTCTATGACGCCATCATGCGCTGTCGCTGAAGCTCGAAAGTCCGCCGCGATCGTTGAAACAGCCTGATGGTGTCCGGTCTTACCGACCACCGTTGAGGTCTGCAGAATTTTGGCCAACCTCGACTCTGGTGCAATGGAAACCGTTTCATCGATCATGAGCTCGCCGTCGTGTTCGCCGTGATGTGTTCCCGTCTCGGCAATATCTGGGATGAGCGACCCTCCGTACGCAACATTCATCAGCTGCGAACCTCGACAGATACCTAGGGTCGGGACTCCACCATCAATCGCACTTCTGATCAGGTCAATTGAGAAATGATCGGCCTTACTATCAACGCCATATTCATGTGGGACCGGCCCTGCGACCCCGTAAATTTCAGAGTCAACATCACCTCCGCCAAGGACGAGGAGTCCGTCGAAGTCGTTCAGATCAACCGATTCGGGCAGCGGTGCTGAGGTATCGAACAGCGTCCAACGAGCGTTGTTGTCCTCCAGATGCTGCAGTGCGCTGCGGCCATAACGACGCACGAGCTCGGCAACCGAATCGATCAAATCCGGGAAGTTCAACGACACAACCACAGCGATATGCGGCCCAGAACCCGACCCGGGTCGCAGCGGGAGCACCTCGTCAACCGTCACTACCGGCACGGGCTGGCTCGTCATATCCATATTCCTCATCCTCAAGTCGTCGCCAACAGAATCTACCCTGTGGACAACTTAGAAGACACCGCGCAGCAGCCTTTCTCAGCATCTACATTCGTCCTATGACCATCACCGTTGAGCGATTGACATCCTTGGCACACACACATTTTCCGGCTGACTTTGCCGCCGCTTGGTCCGCGTTGATCACACCAGCAATCTCTTTGCAGACTGCCCAATCGGGTGACAGGGTCGTTGCACGACTCGGCGGCGTGCCAGCCCTGGGCTCGCAGTCATGGCCCATGTGGGAAGGTCACGGTCCGCTGGGCCACGTGTTAACGGTCGACTGTGCCATTGCCAATGACTTGCTACCCAGCCTGAACCTTCCACCTTCCGGTCACCTCGCGTTCTTCTACTTTGATGGTCACTTCAACAATGACTACGGCACGGTGGGTTTCTGGGATCCATCTACGCAGGACGGCCAGCGTGTTCTCCATGTGACCGACGGTCAAGGCACACCGGCAACACTCCCGGACGGGCTCACAGCGTTTACCGAAATCTCGCTCACCGGATTCGCAATCTCCACCCCACCGTCGTACAACCACCCCGCACTAGGAGATGGGTGGCGTTCGGTTGCACCAGAGAACATGGAGCTGTTCGAGGCTGAACTCAGAGACCTCATGCGCCCGCTTGGCGGCCGACACCAACTTGGTGGGCAAGCACATCCAATCCAGGATGCCGTTGAGTTTGAAATCGCCGAGGTGATGGGACGCAGCACTGATCCGGACACATTTACCCGAGACTCGGACTCGTACCGGATTCTGTCGAAGGACCTTCAGCTACTCGCACAGGTCGACTCAGATCACGCCGCGAACATGATGTGGGGAGATATGGGAATTCTCTATTGGGCACGTCCGTCGAGTGAGGTTGACGCGCACAGCGTAGCCAACACAGGCTTTACGTGGCAGTGCAGCTAAACGACAGTTGGTCAAGTGCGGAAGCTGCGACCAGCGCTAGGCAGTCGCGTTGATCGTCACCATGTAGTCGGCGTTACCCGGAGAACACATCATCGCCTCACCACATGAGTCTCGATGCGCAGTGATCGTGCCAGTTCCTGCCGTCGCGACCTGAACGGTCAGGCTGACAGTGCCCATACCCATTCCGGGCGGATTGATCAGACCCCCACTTGGCTGAGCCGACGAACTCGGCACCGCAACGACCTGATCACCTTGCGAGGTCAGAACTCCGGCCGCCACGGGCGCGAACTGCCAGTATGTGGAGCCGGCCACCGTCGGACCACCCAGCTCAACGGTGATCTTCTGTCCGACAAAGGCATTGATCGTTTTACCGTTATCCGAATCGTGAACGGTTATGGGCGCGGGGGCTGAAGGCGCAGACGCGGTACCCGCCGCCTGACTGCCACAGGCAGACAGAACCACCGCGCACAGAGCCGTGCCCATGAAAACGACCGAGCCGAGTAAAACGCGGTGCATTGGGATAGTCATGGGGGTTTGACGTCGGCGGACTAGAATCCGTTCCATGGGTTCCTTCGCTGCGGAGTAGGTGCATCCTGACGTACGCAGCACCGGCACGGCTACGGTGTTCACATGCGCATGTGGATCTCGGCAACTACAGCAGCGACATTAATTCTCGGGTTTGGTATCGCATCGCTGACTGGAAATCGCGCCCTCGGAGGCGTCGTGCTTCTAGTCGGTGGGGCCCTAGGTGCGCGGTGGACGTATCAGTTTTCCGGGCTTGGGCGCACCATTGCGGTAGTGACGATTGTCATCGTGCTCTTCGGGCTTTCGCATCCACTCGGACACCTGATCGGGGGTTGGCCGTCGGTGATAACCGTGGCAGCACTGGGAGCTGCAACTACGTACCTACTGGCCCCGCCCAATACACCGTCGGCGGCTTCGTCTACGAACGTGGAGTCACGCACCTAGATCGGTGTTCTGACAAACGACAGCTTTGCGGGTAACCAAACCAAACACTTATCGGATGGATAGCAATGCGACTTCGCAAGGAAGTCCTCGCACTCGTCGCCGCGACGGCATGCTGGGGATCGGCAGTCGTCACTATCAAAGTCGCCTCGCGCGGGCTTACGTCGTGGGCCGTGACGGCCATTGAGTTAACGACAACACTCGTCATCCTCACGGGCGTTGTGATCATCGGACGAATCAGGCTGAGTAAGCCGAGTTGGGGATTAGCTTTCGCCGGATTTCTGGAGCCAACACTTGCCTACATCTTGATCAATAGCGGCCTGGCTCGGACGTCAGGAACTCATGCGTCACTCGTTATCGGCCTACAGTCGTTGCTCGTGGTGATCATGGCCGCGGTGTTTCACAAACACATTCCATCGCGGCGGGTGATGCTTGGTCTTGCAATCGCTCTGGCCGGCTTGATCGCCGTGACGACCACGCGCGGAAGTGGCACACCAACGTTCGCTGGCGACGCACTAATCTTTCTCGGAGTGCTGTGTGCAGCCGCCTACATCCTTGTTGCCCATGGCATTTCCGAGAAATACCACTCCGTAGAACTTACGTTCTATCAATTCTTTTTCGGCTCACTGGCTCTCGTTCCATTCATTACGTTCTCGGTTTACAACACCCACCAGAGCATCATTGCCGGGGCGACTCCGCTGGAAATTGGCGCCGCCGTGACGACCGGCATCTTCGGGTCAGCCCTGGGCTTCCTGCTCTATAACAGGGCGCTGCAGGACGTAAGCCCAACGATGGCCGGCGCAAGCCTGACCTTGATCCCCGTCTTCGGCGTCATCTTTTCCGCGCTCTTCCTCGGTGAATCGCTGACTCTCGCAATCATATTGGGCGGGTTACTTGTGGTTACAGGCGTTGCGATCTCAACCAGCTAGCGGTGGTCTATAGTCAGGCTCCTCGTGCTCCGCCGGAGCAGTCGACAAGGAGCGCCCGCATGAATCACGTCCGAATCGCCACTTACGATGTCACGCACGGAACCGCGAAAGATGTAGCTGAGGTCGTAACGGGCCCCGGAGGCACTCGCGAGATCTTCATGGCACAGCCTGGATTCCAAGCGTTCTCACTCATTGAGGTGGACCCGGTCACCATGATTTCGATCACCGTCTGGGAAACCCACGAAGAGGCTGAGGCTGCAACCCGTGAAGCAGCCACGTTCGTCGCAGAGCACCTTGATGGCCGCCTGCACCGCACATCCAATCTCGTTGGCGACGCAATGTTCTGGGAAGGCATTGCCAAGTAGTCGGCAGCAGTCAGATCTGAAGATCCTTTGCGTGATGTTGGCGGTATCTCACCATCGCTGGGTACTGCCGACATCACGATCTCGGTCACACACGAACTCACATCTCACGCTGATTCGATCAACGGAGTGAATTCCAGAATGGGACAACCATGAAAGTTAACTCCATGGTGCACACCGTCACCATGGGAACCATCACTCTTCAACGTGACAAGCTCACATGGCGTTTGCCGGTTGCGGCCGCAGTTGCCGTGACTCTCATGATCGTGGTGTTTACAGCTCTGGGGTGGCGGGACAAGACGCTCCCCTTGGCAGCAGCCGCGCTATTCATACCGATCTCAGGAACGTCCGACCCGCCCAATCGACGACTCATTACTCAACTATGGACGTTGCTTTGGTTGATGTTGGCGACGTTCTTAGGTGGACTCCTGTCGTATGACTTCCAAGGAAGCATCATCATCGGAGTTCTGGTGAGTTCAGTCGTCGCGTTCATCTGCGGCTTCGTCGGCGGAGCTGGAGTGAATGCACGGACGTCAGGCATGCTGTCACTGGTCCTTTTCGCCATCTTTCTGGGCGTGCCCGTTGCGCGGGACAGTGCGGTACAGGACGGTCTTCTGGTAGGCCTAGGCGGAATCACGGTCATGGGCTGCTTGATCGTGCTCCGGAGGCTCTTCAAACTGCCTCCGACATGGGGAGCACCGAAACAGGTTTCGGGCGTCATTGCCCGGCTTCGACCCCGACTCAACCCGCGTGATGACTTCTTTCGGCACGGTGTTCGCCTCGCCGGCGCATTCACCACCGCAACCATCATTGCCGAATGCCTGAAGTGGCCGCATCAGTATTGGATTCCGATGACGGTGGCCTGGGTCTCCGTGCCGGACATCAACGGAACAGCAACCCGCATAGCTGCGCGTATCTTCGGCACGATCATTGGGATAGCCGCCGTCACGTTTTTCATCGAGATAGTGCACCTAGGTCCATACGAGACGGCCGTACTGGTCGGTGTCGGTGGACTCGTCACGATGATGTTCATTGCCGCCAACTACATGATTGCAGTGGCCGGAGTGACGGTTTTCCTCATTGCGCTGTTCAACATCATCGGAGAGCCTCTTGGCCCTTCCGTCCACTACCGGATACTCGCCACCCTGGCGGGCGGCGCAATCTCAATTGCGTGGTCTCTAGTCTGGGTCTCAACAACGCACCAACATCGCAACAGGCTATTTCGAAAATCGGCCCTACGCACGAACATCTGACGTCTAACGCCCGTTGGACGACGAGACAATCGGAAAGGCACTCATGAATCACGTACGAATTGCCACCTACGACATCACCCACGGAACCAGCAAAGACATTTGCGACGTGGTCTGCGCTGCGGGTGGTATGCGGGAAATTTTCGCCACCCAGGCTGGCTTCCAAGCATATTCAGTTATCGAGGTAGACCCGGTCACGGTCATCTCGATCAGCGTCTGGGAAACACATGAAGAAGCCGAAGGCGCAGTGAGAGCCGCCGCTGAATGGGTGGCGGCCAACCTCGACAACCGTGTACACCGCACGTCCAACCTGGTCGGCGACGCCATGTTCTGGGAAGGCACTGCCAAGTAGATCTTCATCGGCTGAGTTACCGTTCGGCACGAACATGAGTGGCGGCATCCACACAGTGGGTGTCGCCACTCATGTTGCAATAGCGCGGAGTTCACCGGCAGGGCAGTGGCCAGATCTAAACAACAGGTCCGCCCGACTGACGCCTAACTATGCGACGAGACGTCCTGCACTAGTGATGCGCGCACGACGTGAACCGATCGGCCGTACGACGTCGTTAACTTCGAAAGCGACAACATCGACGACCCACTCGTCGCCAACTGGAATAACGTCGATTTCAACCTCGACTGCATCATTGGCATCAAGATCGCGAGTGGCCCACTCGGTGGCCATCCGCACGGCCTGGGCGTAGTCGACACCAGTCGACAATTCGTAGGCGGACTTACCCCAGCGGCTAAACCATGTTCCGGTCAGTGGCGCAAAGGCAGTGTTGGGAGACGGATTCTGACTGGTGGTCTGATCACTTGTAGTTCTCATGACACCTTCCTAACGTTTGAATGTGTCTCAATTCGAACACGCCCCTGAAGTGCGAACCACCAGGCCCTTAACGAAAGGTGGCACTTCTCACGTCTGCATAACTGCGCTGCGTCAATAATCGACCCCGGCCACTGCGCCGAATGGATGAGCCGTTGCTTTCAGCGTTAACCAGCGATCCTTTATCTTCCTTACATGACTTTCGCCATCGCCCCAGACCTTGTTGACCCAGTAGTGCGCGGACTCATCGGCGGCATTGACGTCGGCGATGGACCCACCCAAGAACAATTGAATGTCCTGGCTGCTGTTGTTGGCCCGGTCTGGGGCCGTGGAGATATCGAGCTCAAGGCCACCGGTGGTCTTGGGCCCGACGAGTTGGCCGCGGCGGTAACAGATCCGGTCGCACGTCGTCGATTCTACGAAATTCTAGTGACGTTGGAGATGTGTAGACACCCACTCGATGACGCTCAAGTGTCACGGGTAGAGCAGTACGCGGCCGCAATAGGACTGGCACCGCGTGATCTAGAAATCTTCCGCGACCTTATCGATCAAGGTGCCAAGCGTGCGGCCGCAGACTTCAGCCGCTACTTCGATGACATGATCATGGGCCGTTCCGAACAACGCTTCAAGGGCATGCCGATCCAGAAGGAGACTCCAGAGCCGGAGATCGTCAGTGCGCTCGAGCGATTCGCCGACTTGCCCGATGACAGTCTCGGCCGTGCGTTCCTGAACTTCTACGAGCGCAACAACCTAGAACTGCCTGGCGTTCGCGCATCAACTGTTAACCACATGTACGTCGCCCACGACTTCATCCACGTGCTCTCAGGAATCGAACCGACGGGACCAGGTGAGATTGCACTTGGCGCATTCCAGATGGCGATGGACGACAACCCCGTCAATGCATTCGCATTCTTGGCGCCCATCATCGTCCACGAGACAGGCATCAGTGGCGTCGACAACATCGTTGTAACCGAGGGAGC
>JBAXUN010000033.1:0-20342 GCA_037129655.1 Actinomycetes bacterium | reverse complement strand
TCGGCGTTCAACTGCATTTGTTCCCGGGTCATCGCCTGAAGAGTTCGTCCCATATAGCGTGCCGGGATCAAGAAGACTGGCAGCAGGATCAATGACGCCACCGTGATTTGCCACGACAGCGCCAGCATGGCTGTCACCACGAAGATGAGGGTGATGAAGTTGCCGATAACCCCAGACAGAGTGGACGTGAATGCCTGCTGAGCGCCGATTACATCGCTATTAAGACGTGACACGAGAGCACCAGTTTGGGTGCGGGTGAAGAATGCAACTGGCATCCGCTGGACGTGATCGAACACCTCAGTGCGAAGGTTAAAGATCAAGCCCTCGCCAATACGTGAGGAAAACCACCGACTCACAAGTGTGATCGCGGCATCCAAAATGGCGAGTCCTGCGATCAACAGCGCACACGTCGTGACGACCTGTCGATCGCCAGGGGTGACACCTAAATCAATGATGCGCCGGAACAGAAGTGGCTGAGCCACCACCGTCGCGGAGTCCAGCACCAGACTGATGATCAGCGCGATCACGAACAATCGGTACGGACGGGCATACCCCAAGATCCTTCGAACCGTGGCGGCGTTGACCTTGCGGTCTACAACCGAATCATCGCGACGATAGCTTCGAAGTACCGAATGGGGATTGACGTTGGACACGCGACTCCTTGTTGGTGCGACTTCAAGCGGGCGGCCCGCTCACTCGCTCTGCACCGTAAATGCTGATGTGACTCAAGTTTGACACGGGTTCCAACAATCGAACGCCTTCAGATGTTCCCACGGGCTGATCTAAGCCCGCTGCGCTCGCATCGCTTTCATGACGCGGGTTTGCGCGGCCCGTTCATGTGCGTGTTGCTCGTCGGCTGTCGATTGCTCGGCAAGCGACAGAAGCGCCTTGGTTTCGCTCAGTGCCGTTGGCGATACCGTCAGCAGGTGCTTCACCAATGGATCGAGCGCGGTTTCTAACCTGCCGTCAGGGCTGACCGCGTTCACCAGACCCAAGGCCAGCGCCTCGTCGGCATGTACCCATCGGCTGGTGGCGCAGATCTCCAAGGCTCGCGCGTACCCGACAAGGCGCACGAGGGGGTGGGTGCCGGTTAGATCAGGGACAAGACCCAACGCTGGTTCTCGCATCGAAAATCTGGCTGCGGGAGTGGCGACCCGCAGGTCGCAGGCCAACGCCAATTGAAAACCAGCACCTACAGCTGCGCCATCTACGGCCGCGATCGTCACGACGGACGTGCTAGCTCGTAACCAGGTGAACCCGCTTTGAAACTCCGCGATCTTCGCGTCAATCTCATGCGGCGCTGACTCAGCCAGTTTGAAGAGATTCAGTTCGCTATCCGTTTTTTCTGGATCAAAAGCGGACCTGTCCAGACCACTTGAGAAATTTGAACCGCCGCCTCGCACAATCACGACACGAGTGCTTTCGGGGAGATGCTCACCGATATGCGCAAGTGCTGCCCACGTCGATGCATTCTGCGAGTTCAACGTTTCGGGGCGATCCAGCGTTACCGTCACTACCGGTTCGCCGTCCGCCCCACACCACTCAACCACGATGCCGCCCGCCTCTAAGAGGTGATCGTCATGTGGTGGAACGGTCACGCCGTTTTAACTCCTCGAGTGTTTCCGCCTCGTCCGCGAAGATCCACGTCCGACTCGACAAGTAGTCGATGGATAAAACCATACGACCTACCGGTTGAGAGTGAAAGTGATCGAATGCTCTCACCTGCGATGTACCGATCCCGCAGATCGACTATCAACGCAGAGCGCTCGTCGCCTGAGATCCTACGGCCCTTACCTAAGCCTGCCATCGCCCTTATTCCTCCAAGAAAGTGTGTGCACTTTGTTCGCGTTCGCCGACAAAACGTCCCTTGGTCGTGGATGCTCGCACAAATGTTCGGCGTTGCGAAATTGATCTTGACCCCTGTCGTACCAACGGTTTTCAACGACTGTACACCAGCGCTGTGTTCGCATATGCCAACTTCTTCGCGCTGCTATGCCAGTGAAATCAAGTCTTTGTAGTCGCTGCTCCACAGATCTTCGACCCCATCGGGTAGCAGGAGCACGCGTTCTGGATTCAGTGCATCAACGGCACCTTCGTCGTGAGTTACCAACACGACCGCACCTTCATAAGAACTAAGTGCAGACAGAACCTCATCGCGGCTTGCCGGATCGAGGTTGTTTGTTGGCTCATCTAAAAGGAGCACATTTGCCTTTGAAACGACGAGAGTGGCAAGGGCAAGCCGTGTCTTCTCACCACCGGAAAGGGTGCCAACTATTTGTTCGACCGTATCGCCAGAGAAAAGGAATGACCCTAAAACTCTGCGAATATCGGGTTCCAAAAGATCCGGCGCAGCTGTTCTCATGTTCTCTAACAAACTTCGTTGCGGGTCTAAGGTTTCATGTTCTTGAGCGTAATAGCCAAGTTTCAAACCATGACCAGGTGCGATTTCACCCGTATCAGACGGTTCGACGCCACCTAGAATACGGAGAAGTGTTGTCTTGCCAGCACCGTTAAGTCCTAACACGACAACCCGACTTCCCTTGTCAATGGCTAGGTCGACATCAGTGAAAATCTCAAGGGAGCCATAGGATTTCGAAAGCCCACGTGCTGAAAGTGGCGTCTTGCCACAGGCAGATGGAGTGGGAAAACGAAGTTTTGCTACACGATCAGTCTTACGTACGTCTTCGATATTGCTCATCAGTCTTTCAGCTCGACGTGCCATGTTTTGGGCCGCCTTTGCCTTAGAAGCTGTAGCGCGCATCCGATCGGCTTGTTGCTGTAATACGTTTGCTTGCTTTTCGGCATTTGTGCGCTCGCGCTTGCGGCGCCTTTCGTCAGTCTCTCGCTGGGTTAGGTATGCACTCCAACCCATGTTGTAAATGTCGATTTCGCAGCGATTCGCGTCCAAGTGAAAAACTCGGTTAACCGTTGCCTTCAACAGGTCCACGTCGTGGCTAATAACAATGAGGCCACCCTTGTGCGCCTTGAGAAAATCCCGCAGCCAAACGATTGAGTCAGCATCAAGGTGATTTGTAGGCTCATCGAGCAGCAGAGTCTCAGCTCCTGAGAAGAGGATCCGGGCAAGTTCGATGCGCCTGCGTTGTCCTCCGGACAGGGTGCTTAGCGGTTGGCCCAACACGCGTTCTGGCAAGCTCAGGCTCGACGCGATGGCTGCTGCCTCGGAATCGGCTGCGTAACCGCCACGTGAGATGAACTCTGCTTCTGCAGTTGAGTAGCGTCGCATTGCGCGATCGCGCTGGTTTTCATCCGGATCGGCCATGCGCTCACTCATGATGCGCATGCGTTTGGCGACCTCGTCGAGACCGCGCGCAGACAAGATCCGATCCCGTGCTGACACCTCGAGGTCACCGGTACGCGGATCTTGCGGCAGATAGCCGATCTCGCCACCACGATGCACGACACCGCTTGCTGGCTCAGCTTCACCGGCCAAGACCTTGGTGAGTGTTGTTTTACCGGCGCCATTGCGACCTACGAGGCCGACCTTGTCACCGGCAGCCACGCGGAAGGAGGCATTAGCAAGAAGGATTCGAGCACCAGCACGCAATTCAATGTCGGTCGTTGAAATCGTCACAGTGCTGACACTCTACGCAAAGGTTCAGAGCTCGCGAAAATAGTGCGTAAAGCGGTTGATCTCACAGCTTTAAACGTTGAACCCGAGGGCCCTCAACATCTCGCGACCGTCATCGGTGATCTTCTCGGGCGACCACGGTGGCATCCATACCCAGTTGATTCGGTAGTCCGCCACAACTCCGTCGAGAGCCGCCCGCGTCTGATCTTCAATTACGTCCGTCAACGGACAAGCCGCGGAGGTCAGGGTGAGATCGATAGTGGCGATGTTCGAGTCGTCGACGGCCACGCCGTACACGAGGCCCAAATCAACGACGTTGATACCCAGCTCGGGATCAACAACATCTTTCAACGCCTCGATGACGTCATCATCTGAGGTGATGTCGGCACCGCCAGCAATAGGTGCACTGGTGTCGGTCATGAGTTCTCCTTGTGTGCCTGGGCAGACGCAGACTGAGCGACTGCATCCTTCCACGCCATCCATGAAAGCAACGCGCACTTCACGCGTGCCGGGTACTTCGCAACTCCAGCAAATGCAACAGCATCACCGAGCACATCTTCGTCAGGCTCGACCTGACCTCGCCCCTGCATCAGAGCGAGGAAGGCGTCTGCCGTCTCTAGGTCTGCGGTAATCGTGTTACCTGTGAGCTGTTCGAACAACACACTGGCGGCCGCTTGCGAGATAGAACAACCTTGACCGTCATACGAGATATCGACAACGGTGTCGCCCTCGAGTCTTACACGTAGCGAGATTTCGTCTCCGCAGGTTGGATTGACGTGGTGCACTTCGGCATCAAATGGCTCACGAAGCCCACGCCCGCGCGGATTCTTGTAGTGGTCGAGGATGATCTCCTGATACAGCGATTCGAGATCCATCAGAGCACCTTAAAGAATCTCTGTGCGCCGACAATGGCATCTGCCAACGCGTCCACATCGCTCGTACCGTTGTAGATGTAGAAGGTGGCGCGGGTTGTGGCCGCGACACCAAAGCGACGATGAAGGGGCCACGCACAGTGATGGCCAACCCGAACTTCGACTCCCGATTCGTCAAGAACCTGGCCGACATCGTGGGCGTGGATTCCATCAACAACGAATGAGACCGCTGAACCACGTTCGTGCATGTCACTCGGTCCGATGATGCGTACACCATTGATCTCCGACAGGCGGGTCAGCGCGTAAGCAGTCAGTGCCTTTTCGTGGGCCGCTACTGCCGCCATTCCGCTCAAAGTGCCGTCGGCTGAATTCAAGGCAGTGAGGTAATCGACAGCAGCACCGAGACCAATCGCCTGAGCAGCCATGGGAACACCGGCTTCAAACCGCTGCGGAGGCGCAGCGAATGTGCTGGAGTCGATGTGAACCATCTCGATCATCGAACCACCACTTAAGAACGGTGGCATTGACTCGAGTAAGTCATAGCGGCCCCACAGAACTCCGATCCCCAACGGGCCCAGCATCTTATGTCCGCTGAAGGCAACGAAATCGACGCCCATCGCCGCCACGTCGACAGGCATGTGCGGGATCGATTGACAGGAATCAAGAACCACTAGTGCTCCAACGGCATGCGCTGCAGCAGCAATCCGCTCGACTGGGGTGATGGTTCCGAGCACGTTGCTCTGGTGAGTCAGCGCCACGACACGGGTACGTTCGTTAAGAACAGCCGCTAAACCATATTCTGGGTCATCGAGGTCGAGCCGACCTTCGTCGTCAACTGTCAGCCAACGCAGCACCGCACCGGTCTTATCGCAGACCTCCTGCCATGGCACGAGGTTCGCATGGTGTTCCATTTGCGTGACGACGATCTCGTCACCGGGGGCAAGGATGAACTTGTCCGCACCCTCTGGCAAAGACCTGCCGTGCGCCGATTTCGCCGTGGCATTGCTGTACGCATAGGCCACAAGATTGATCGCCTCGGTCGCATTCTTTGTGAACACGAGTTCCCTGGGAACCGCGCCGAGCAGGTTTGCGATAGTCAGTCGCGCACCCTCATATGCATCGGTTGCCTCTTCAGCGAGCAGATGGGCACCACGGTGTACCGCCGCGTTGCATCGGGTGTAAAAACCGCGCTCGGCATCCAACACCTGAACAGGCTTCTGCGAGGTTGCTCCTGAATCTAAGTAGACCAACCGATTCCCGCCGCGCACCGTGCGCGACAGGATCGGAAAGTCCTTCGAGACGGCTTCAACGTCGAGAAGGCCTTCAAGTGAGGTTGACGAAATCGTCATGCGCCAGCTGCTGCCTTCACGTATTGGTCGTAACCATTGGCTTCAAGCTCATCAGCGAGTTCGGCGCCACCTTCGGCAACGATTCGACCATCGACGAAGACGTGCACGAAGTCGGGGCGGATGTAACGCAAGATCCGGGTGTAGTGAGTGATCAACAAAACTCCGACCTCACCGTTCGCGGCCACTCGGTTGACGCCCTCGGAGACCACCTTGAGAGCGTCAACATCTAGGCCGGAGTCAGTTTCATCAAGAATCGCGATCTTCGGCTGCAAGAGTTCCATCTGAAGAATTTCGTGGCGCTTCTTCTCGCCGCCGCTGAAACCTTCGTTGACGTTGCGCTCGGCAAATGAGGGATCCATGGATAGACCCTCCATCGCGCCCTTCATCTCCTTGACCCATGTACGAAGCTTGGGAGCCTCGCCACGAATGGCGGTAACTGAGGTACGCAGAAAGTTTGAGACCGAGACGCCGGGGACCTCTACGGGGTACTGCATCGCAAGAAACATCCCGGCGCGTGCCCGTTCATCGACGGACATCGCAAGCACGTCCTCACCGTCGAGGGTGACTGTGCCGGAGGTGATTGTGTACTTCGGATGACCCGCGACGGAATACGCCAGCGTCGACTTGCCGGAACCATTTGGCCCCATGATTGCGTGCGTCTCCCCTGACTTCACGGTCAGATCGACACCACGCAAGATTTCGCGCGCGCCACCCTCGGCGTCAACACTGACGTGTAGGTCACGGATCTCAAGAACGGACATTGTCGGGCTCCTTCATTGTGGGTGGTGCAGATCGAACGTCGGTTATGACTGGTTGAGAGATTGTGCTGTGTCTACAAGTACGTCAGCGTTGTCGCCTTCACCCTCGACTTTCACGGCGTACACGGGAACACTTCGTACTGCAGGTGGTCCGCTTGGTTCTCCGGTTCGCAGATCGAACCGTGAACCGTGTAACCAGCATTCGACGCTGCAGCCATCGATCTCGCCCTCTGACAGCGCGACATCGGCATGGGAACACACGTCGCTGATGGCGTAGAGAGATCCGTCAGCCACGCGAACGACGGCGACCGGATCTCCGTCGAGTTCTAACGAAAGTGCTCCGACCGTGGGGATGTCCGAGAGTGCGCAGACGCGAACAAAACTCATTCGTCGTCTCCGGCATCCTCAGATTCCGAAAGGCCTAACTCCGCGTCAATGACGGAAGCCAAGCGTTGCTCCCATTCAGGAACACCCAAGCGATGGATAACATCGGCAAAGAATCCGCGCACAACAAGACGGGTGGCTACATCCGCCGGAATCCCGCGAGACTGTAGGTAGAACAACTGCTCATCATCGAAACGACCGGTGGCACTGGCATGTCCGGCTCCGGCGATTTCTCCCGTCTCAATTTCTAGATTCGGGACCGAGTCAGCGCGAGCCGCATCGGTGAGAACGAGATTGCGATTAAGTTCATATGTCTCGGTGCCGATAGCCGCGGCACGGATGATCACATCACCAACCCACACAGTGTGAGCAGTTCCCGCGGCGCCTAGGGCCGGGTCACCTTTGAGAGCACCCTTGTACATCACATTGCTTCGGCAATACGGAACCGAGTGATCTACCAGTGAGCGATGTTCAAGATGTTGCCCAGCGTCAGCGAAGAACGCTCCGAGCAGTTCCGCAGAGCCACCGGGTGCGGTGTATTCAACGGTCGGCACGATCCGCACTACCTGACCGCCAAATGTAGCTACGAACGAGCGATACGTGGCATCGCGCCCAATAACCGCGTGTTGGCGAGCAAGGTGAACAGTCTCGTCGTCCCAGATCTGAACCGTGAGGACCGTCAGGTGGGCGCCATCACCGACGTATACATCGATGTTCTCGGAGAAAGTGGCCGAACCGCTGTGCTCGACAACCACGATTGCCTTGGAAAACGGCTCCGCCTTGATAACGATGTGTCCAACGCTCGCAACGTCAATGCCGGAACCAGTAATCGTCAAGACACTGGGCGTCTGTGATTCAAACTCACGTGGGATCGTGACGACGGCCGAGTGTAGTGTGGCCGCTCGCGCAAGTGAACTGGCCCAGTCCGTCGGACCCGTGGTTGGCGCACACGAAGCAGTGTCGACAAGTTCAAACAGCACTCCGTCAGCTACCTGCGCGGCAATGTCCACCTGCGCAGGTGTGTCGAGGTGGTCGTGAATGCCGCGAAGCTGGCGTAGCGGGGTGAACCGCCACGCCTCTTCACGACCGTTCGGAGCAGCCAGTTCAACCTGGCTGTCAGCAATCGTTGTCATTACTAGCCGACCGCGCCTTCCATCTGAAGTTCGATGAGTCGGTTGAGCTCCAACGCGTACTCCATGGGTAGTTCACGTGCAATTGGCTCGATGAAACCGCGCACGATCATCGCCATAGCCTCGTCCTCGGACATGCCACGTGACATCAAGTAGAAGAGCTGGTCTTCACTGACCTTGGACACGGTGGCTTCGTGGCCCATCGACGCATCGTCAGTACGAACGTCGACATACGGATACGTATCGGAACGACTGATGTCGTCAACGAGAAGTGCGTCGCACTTAACGGTGCTCTTCGAACCGTGCGCATTTTCGTTGATCTGCACCAAGCCGCGGTACGACGTACGTCCGCCACCGCGTGCCACCGACTTGGAGATGATCGTTGACGACGTATTCGGGGCGGCATGCACCATCTTTGATCCAGCGTCCTGATGCTGACCCTCACCGGCGAAAGCGATCGACAGCGTCTCGCCCTTGGCGTGCTCACCGACCATCCACACTGCGGGGTATTTCATCGTGACCTTGGATCCAATGTTTCCGTCGATCCACTCCATAGTGGCGCCGGCGTGTGCAACGGCCCGCTTGGTGACGAGGTTGTACACGTTGTTCGACCAGTTCTGAATTGTCGTGTAACGGCAACGCGCATTCTTCTTCACGATGATCTCGACGACAGCCGAGTGCAATGAATCACTCGAGTAGATCGGTGCAGTGCAACCCTCGACGTAGTGCACGTAGGCACCCTCGTCGACGATGATGAGCGTGCGCTCGAACTGACCCATGTTTTCGGTGTTGATGCGGAAGTACGCCTGAAGCGGGATTTCTACGTTTACGCCCGGAGGCACGTAGATGAATGATCCACCTGACCAGACCGCCGTGTTGAGGGCCGAGAACTTGTTGTCACCAGTGGGAATGATCGTGCCGAAGTATTCGCGGAACGTGTCCTCGTGTTCGCGCAAGGCTGTATCGGTGTCGAGGAACAGGACACCCTGCTCCTCAAGATCTTCACGAATCTTGTGGTAAACGACCTCAGATTCGTACTGCGCGGCAACACCCGACACGAGGCGCTGCTTCTCGGCCTCCGGGATGCCGAGGCGGTCGTACGTCGACTTGATGTCGTCCGGCAACTCATCCCACGATGTGGCCTGCTTCTCGGTGGAGCGCACGAAGTACTTGATGTTGTCGAAGTCGATTCCGCTGAGATCTGAACCCCAATTGGGCATGGGCTTCTTTTCGAACAGACGCAGGCCCTTGAGGCGCGTCTCAAGCATCCATGCTGGCTCGTTCTTCTTCGAACTGATATCGCGGACAACGTCTTCATTGAGCCCACGGCGTGCCTTCGCACCGGCGGAATCCGGATCGGACCAGCCGAAGTCGTAGCGACCAATTCCGTCGAGCTCGGCGTGCATGTCCGTTGTCATACGGATACCTCCATTGCTGTGGCTGTATTTTTAGGGGTTACTTCGTCGCGCTTGAATGTTGGTACGAGGGTGGTGCAGATGCCATCGCCAGCTGCGATGGTGGCCAATCGGGTTACGTGGACGCCTAGAAGTCGACTGAACGCATCAGCTTCTGCGTCGCACAGTTCCGGGAACTCAGAAGCGACATGCCCTACTGGGCAGTGATGTTGGCAGATTTGGACGGTGGCACCGACCGGCGTCTCGACGATACTTGCCGCGTAACCATCGTCGGAAAGTGAATCCGCGAGTTGGGCGATACGAGTCTCGATATCGGTTGCGCTCATGACGGCCGAATAGCGACGCTCAAGTTCGGTGACGCGGTTCGCCGCAAACGCGTTAACGGCGGCGTCACCGCCGGTTTCGCGAAGAAATCGCAGCGCTCCGACAGCAAGATCGTCGTACGACGCCTCGAAAGAATCACGACCGGTGCCGTTGAGCGAGTAGATCTTGGCCGGTCGACCTCTTCCGCGACTAAGCCCACGGCCAGCAGCCGGACCAAAGGGAGCGCGTTCGCTTACCGTCACGTTGCCGATCGAGACGAGGAAGTCCAAGTGGCGTCGAACCGCCGTCCCCGTGAGCCCGAGTTGGGCTGCTAGCGCGGGAGCAGTGGACGGACCGGCTTCGAGCAGCGCGCGCGCCACCCGAGCGGGAGCACCGGCTAACGGCTCGATTGTTTTCACAACATCTATGTTACCTAATTCATCGCCAAGCGCGAATCGGGGGTCCCTGCGCGCCCGCCGGGTCGCGCACACACCCGATCTGCCTAGACTGACGAAATCATGTCTGTGACTACGCCCGCGGTGGATGTGCGCGATCTGCACGTGCGCTATGACGCGGTGCATGCCGTGCGCGGCCTCACCTTTGAGGTTCAACCCAACACCGTCACGGCCGTATTAGGTCGAAACGGCGCCGGCAAAACCAGCACGATCGATGTTTGCGAAGGATACCGGCGGGCATCGTCCGGCTCGGTCAAGGTGTGGGGTCTTGACCCGGTTCGTGATGGCGCCCAACTCCGCCCACGAGTGGGTGTGATGCTTCAAGACGGTGGGATCTACGGCTCGACGAAAGCATTGCCCATGCTGCGCCACGTGGCCGCGTTCTATCGCGATCCGCTACCACTTGATGAACTAGCCGAGCGGCTTGAGTTGACGGACATTAAGTCCACGTACCGACGAATGTCTGGTGGTGAGAAGCAGCGCCTAGCACTCGCGTGCGCCATCGTTGGCCGCCCTGACCTTGTTTTCCTTGACGAACCGAGCGCTGGCATGGATCCGCAGTCCCGGCGCACGACATGGGAACTCATAGAGCAACTGCGTGCAGATGGGGTGACGATTGTGCTGACGACGCATCTGCTCGACGAGGCAGAGCGATTGGCCGATCACGTCGTCATCATCAACAGTGGACAGCTTCTCGTCCAGGGCTCAGTCGCCGACCTCACTGAAGGATCGCCCGCCATTACCTTTAGATCCGAGCCGAACTTACCCTTGCACACGCTGGCGGGTCGCCTGCCCGAAAATGTAATCGCAACCGAATCTGCTCCGGGGCAGTACCACGTCGACGGATCTTCGGAGTCGGCTGTCATCTCGCTAGTGGGCGAATGGTGTTCAGAAGTCGGTGTGGTGCCGCGCATGTTGTCCACTGGCTCAGCGCGACTAGAAGACGTCTTCCTCAGTCTCACCGACGGGAGTGAAGCATCGTGACTCAACCAACGACGCGCCTGCCCGGTGGCCTGGCGCCACAACCAGGGGCAGCATCACGCGCCAAGGTGATCGCAACGCAGACTGCGTTTGAAGTCAAGACGACGTTGCGCAACGGCGAGCAACTAGTCCTAACAATCGCTATTCCGTTGATTGTCTTGCTCGCGATGTCTCACGCTCCCGCGTCAATCGTCGGCGGATCGCCGGTAATCAACATCGTGACGCCTGGCGTCTTCGGTTTAGCAGTCATGTCAACAGCCTTCACGGGTCTTGCTATAGCCACCGCCTTCGAACGTCGTTACGGCGTCTTGCGGTTCTTGGGCTCTACTCCCCTAGGCCGCGTTGGGTTCCTCACCGCAAAAACGCTGAGCGTGCTGGTGATCGAGATCGTCCAGATTGCACTGCTCGCCATAGTCGCGTTTGCGACCGGTTGGCAGCCGACTGGATCGTGGGCCTACGCAGTGATTGTTCTTCTCGTGGGCACGGCGTCTTTTGCCGCTCTTGGACTTTTGCTCGCGGGCACGTTGCGCGCCGAAGGCACACTCGCGGTGGCCAACCTTATTTACCTTGTTCTACTAGGTCTCGGCGGTGTCATCGTTCCCGCGAACCGATTTCCTCAGGGCATCTCACACGTGATTAGCCTGCTGCCCTCGTCGGCGTTGGGCGATGGACTGCGCTCATCGTTAATCCATGGTGTCTTCCCCGCCGCCGACCTGACGATACTGCTCGGTTGGTTCCTGATCGGCTTGTTCGGCGTCACTCGCTGGTTCCGATGGTCTTAGTGCCTCATTCGATCCGGCGCCACCCCTTTGATCAGCCCATTGCACCGTCGTCGCCTACGCTAATGCTGTGACCACAGAGGCGACCGCGAACCCGAGTTTGACCAGTCATGTCGTTGACGGCAGGCCCACAGGTTTCGCACGGGGCGTTTTCGTCGGCAATCTGATCGCGCAAATGGCCATCGTTGTAACCGGCGCCATCGTTCGCGTGACGAGTTCAGGCCTTGGCTGTCCAACGTGGCCGCGATGCACCTCTGAATCATTTGTTCCCGTCGAAGGTCAGCCGGAGCAGTGGCATAAGTACATCGAATTCGGGAACCGCTCGCTGACGTTCATTTTGGGTGTCCTGGCGATCATGGCCGTAGTCGTCGCTGTGCTAGACCGTCGTCGTCGTTCGCTGGCGCATGAACCGCGACGCTCACGAATCTTCTGGCTCGCACTCGTCCCCATTCTTGGCACTGTCGCCCAAGCTGTACTTGGTGGGATCACCGTTCTGACGGGGCTCAACCCATTCGTGGTCGCTGCGCACTTCCTACTCTCGCTTTTTCTCATTGCGTTGCTCACCAATCTGGTTGTCGCATCACGTGAACAGGCGGATCAGCCGATCGCTTTGCGCGTGAACGAGTACATTCGCAAGGGCACGTGGTTGCTGTCTGGGCTCATGGCAACGGTGCTAGTACTCGGAACGCTTGTGACAGCAAGTGGCCCGCACGCCGGAGATGCTAATGTCCAACGCACCGGCTGGGATCCACAGCTGGTCTCATGGATTCACGCGGATCTTGTACTGCTGTCTATTGGTCTGACGACCGGTCTGCTAGTGGCGCTTCGCGCGACGAACTCCCCGCGAGATATTGGTCGGGCAGGCCTTCTGGCACTCGCACTATTTCTGTCACAGGGACTCATTGGCTACGTGCAGTACTTCACCGGATTGCCTTGGCTGGTGGTCGTTTTGCACGTGCTTGGGTCGGTTGTTGTGTGGTGGGCAACCGTTCGATTCCTGCTCAGGACGCGCACTCGCGGAACTGTTCTCGGCGCCTAGGCCCTAGATGCCATTCACATGGCCGCCACTTGGCCTAGAAGTGCAGGAATGGATCAATCGCTACTGCGAGGAACAGCAACGCGAGGTAGGAAATGGATCCGTGGAATAGACGCATCGGACGTACGTCGGCATCACCGCGCCGAACTCTACGTAGTAGGCCGTGCGCTTCCCAAAGAAAAGCAGCGCCGAGGATCGCAGCGGCGACGGCGTAGAACATTGTCATCCGGCCGGCTGGCACGAGAAGTAGCGATGTCGCGACCATCGCCCACGAGTAGCCAATGATTTCGTGGGCCACACGAGACAGTGGCGCCACGACTGGCAGCATGGGCACACCGGCCGCGGCGTAATCGTCTCGGAAGCGAAGTGACAGTGGCCAGTAATGCGGCGGTGTCCAGAAGAACACAACTCCGAAGAGCACCAGCGGTGCCCAGGTGAGCGATCCGGTTACTGCAGCCCAACCGATCAGGATTTGCATACAGCCCGCCGCACCACCCCACACAATGTTCTGTGGTGTGCGTCGCTTGAGGATCAGGGTGTAGCCAACGACATACATAAGAATCGCCGCGGCGGTGAGCGCGGCGGCCAGCCCATTGGTTAGTAGCGCGAACCACGCCACGGATGACATCGACAGAACCAGGCCGAAGCCGAGTGCGGCTCGCGGTGATACCTCACCTGTAACGAGAGGTCGGTGCCCGGTGCGCGCCATCAAACCGTCAATATCTCGATCGAGATACATGTTCAGTGTGTTTGCACCGCCGGCGGCAAGGTAGCCACCGACGAGAGTTATCAACACCAGCGTCAGTGACGGGAGGCCGTGTGCAGCCAAAATCATTGTTGGGACGGTCGTCACCAGCAGCAGTTCAATGATCCGCGGCTTGGTCAGCGCAATGTACGCGCGGATCACCCGCGGGAGTGGCAGATCCGCCGGTACGTCACCCGTGAGATCGTGACGATCTGGGTGTGGCTCAACTGCGCTCACGCAAGCACCCCAGACAGCATGCTCTGACCTTACCCTCCTTCTGTCATTCCTTCATTTTGGGCTCGCGGTTTAGCGGCACGCCTCGCTGCAGATGATCCCATCCCACCGATAGGGTGAACGGGTGATGAGGTTTAACAACTCCCCCAGCGCCCTTCGTTCTGCAACTTCGACATGGTGGAGCGAGGCTGATGACCGCGCGGTGGCAACTTCCCGCGTTCTAGCCGCCGACGCCGTGCAAAAGGTCGGTAACGGACATCCGGGTACGGCGATGAGCTTGGCCCCCGCCGCGTACTTGCTGTTCCAGCGGTTCCTCGCCCACGATCCCGTGGATCCGAAATGGATAGGACGCGACAGGTTCGTTCTGTCGTGCGGTCACTCGTCCCTGACTTTATACATCCAGCTGTTCCTTTCCGGCTATGCCGTCGAGCTCGCTGATCTTCAGACATTCCGCACATGGGGATCGCTACTGCCTGGCCACCCCGAGATCCATCACACCCCCGGCGTCGAAACCACCACTGGGCCACTTGGACAGGGTCTGGCCACTGCTGTCGGTATGGCGATGGGCGCCCGTTACGAGCGTGGCTTACTCGATCCAGAGGCTGCCGCGGGTGAGAGCATCTTCGACCACACCGTATGGGTGATTGCCTCGGACGGAGATCTCGAAGAAGGCGTCACATCCGAAGCCTCATCGCTGGCCGGAACTCAAAAACTCGGCAACCTTGTTGTGGTCTGGGACGACAACCGAATTTCGATCGAGGACGACACTGCTATCGCGTTTAGCGAGAATGTTTCTGCGCGCTACGAGGCCTACGGCTGGCACGTACAGACAGTCGAGACGAACGACGATGGAAGCGTGGACGTTGTCGCGTTAGCGGCGGCCATGGATGCCGCGCAGGCTGAGACAACCCGCCCTTCGTTCATTCAACTGCGCAGCATTATCGGCTGGCCCGCACCGACGTTACGCAACACCTTCAAGGCGCATGGTTCGGCACTTGGTGCTGCCGAAGTGGCTGCAACGAAAGAGTTACTGGGTTTCGATCCTGAAAAGTCGTTCGACGTAGACGATTCCGTCCTCGCTCACACGCGTCAGGTCGCGACGCGTGGCGCGGCGTTGCGCAGTGAATGGAACGTTGCCTTCGAAGAGTGGTGTTCAGCACAACCGGATCGTGCAGCGTTGCTAGATCGTCTGGTGTCCGGATCACTGCCGGACCTCGAACTTCCCGTCTTTCCAGCCGGTAAGGATGTTTCAACTCGCAAGGTCAGCGGTGAAGTTATTCAATCCATCGCAGCTCAACTACCGGAATTCATTGGTGGTAGTGCAGACCTCGCGGAAAGCAACAACACCACAATCGAGGGTGGCAAGTCGTTCCTTCCCGAGGGCACGGTTGTTTCGGCAACCTCGCCCTTCGGTGCATCGCAGTCTCCGTACGGTCGCATCTTGCACTTCGGTGTTCGCGAGCACGCAATGGGATCTGCGCTCAACGGCATGTCACTATCGGGGCTTCTACGTCCCTTCGGTGGCACGTTCATGGTTTTCAGTGACTACATGCGTGGAGCAGTGCGTCTGTCAGCAATCATGCAGACACCCGTCACGTACGTGTGGACGCATGACAGCATCGGACTCGGTGAGGATGGCCCCACGCACCAACCCGTGGAACATCTGTGGTCACTACGTGCAGTGCCTGGCCTTGATGTAATCCGCCCAGCCGATGCAAACGAGGTCGCGGTAGCGTGGAAAACCATTTTGCGCAATCGACGCCCCGCCGGTTTGGTTCTTACCCGTCAAAATCTGCCCACGTTCGAGCGAAGCCCCGAGCACGGTGCTTCCGCGGACGGAGTTGCCAAGGGTGGTTATGTCTTGGCGGACGCCACTACCGGTTCTGTTGACGTCGTGATCATTGCAACGGGATCAGAGGTACAGCTCGCGGTCGCGGCACGCGACCAATTGCAGTCCGCGGGAATCGGAACTCGCGTCGTGTCGATGCCGTGTACGGAATGGTTCGAGGCACAAACCCAGGATTACCGCGACACGGTTCTGCCGCCTAGTGTGCAGGCACGAGTTTCCGTCGAGGCGGGTATTGCACAGGGCTGGTGGAAATACCTTGGTACACATGGTCGAGCCATCTCCCTCGAGCATTTCGGTGCATCGGCGGACGCAGCAACACTGTTCCGCGAATTCGGGTTTACCCCTGAAGCAATTGCTGCTGCCGCACGCGAGTCCCTCGGCGCCACGAGGAATTAGCAGACCGAACGGCGCGACTCTGAGTCGCGGGTTCAATAGGGTTTAGCCATGACAACAGATCTCTTGGCCGAACTGTCCGCTGCCGGCGTTTCCATTTGGTTGGACGATCTCGATCGCGGTCGGCTGAGCAGCGGGGGCCTAGCCGAACTCGTTGCCGGCAGCTCCGTAGTTGGTGTCACCACCAATCCGAGCATCTTCGAAAAGGCAATCGGAGGTGACTCTGAACACTACGCTGCGCAGATTCGTGACCTCGCGATTCGCGGTGTCACGGTTGATGAAGCCGTCCGCGCAATGACGACCCGTGACGTCCGCTGGGCCTGCGACGTACTGCACTCCACGTACGCGGGCACGTCCGGTGTCGATGGTCGGGTCAGCATCGAAGTTGACCCGCGGTTTGCCTTCGACACACCAGCCACAATCGCAGAGGCACGCGACCTTCACTGGGCAGTCGATCGCGCCAACGTACTCATCAAAGTTCCGGCCACGCTTGAGGGCCTACCGGCGATCAGCGCACTCATCGGTGAGGGCATCAGCGTAAATGTGACACTGATCTTTTCGGTCGATCGCTACCGCGCCGTACTCGACGCATGGCTGACCGGGCTTGAAGCGGCCCGTGACAATGGCCTGGACTTGTCGACGATCGAATCAGTTGCTTCGTTCTTTGTGAGTCGTGTCGACTCCGAGGTAGACAAGCGACTCGGCGCCGATAGCCCACTTCGCGGATCTGCGGCCATTGCCAACGCCCGGGTCGCGCACGAAGCATTCAGCACTGTCATATCCAGCGAACGCTGGGCCACGCTAGCCGCCGCGGGTGCACACGCGCAACGTCCGTTGTGGGCTTCCACTGGCGTCAAGGACCCGAACTACTCAGATACGCGTTACGTTGACCAGTTGGTCACACAGAATGTTGTCAACACGATGCCTGAGGCCACCCTTGACGCGGTTCGTGATCACGCGCAAATCACCGGAGACACCGTCGTGCCGTTCTATACCGATGCACACGCCGCCCTGGACGCGATCGCCGCTGAGGGCATCGACATGGACGATGTCGTTGCCCTACTCGAGCGTGAAGGGGTCGATAAGTTCATAGCCTCGTGGGAAGTGCTTCTCGGAGTGGTAACCAAGGCTCTGGAATCCGCGCGTCAAGCAGCGGGACGGTAGTCGAGATGCGCACGCAGCCGTGGGCGCCAACTGACAATCCACTGCGCGATGAGCGCGATCGACGATTGCCACGAATTGCTGGCCCGTGCAGTCTGGTGATCTTCGGTGTCACGGGTGACCTCGCTCGTAAGAAACTGATGCCCGCCGTCTACGACCTCGCGAACCGCGGATTACTACCGCCAGCATTCGCCCTCGTTGGCTTCGCACGTCGCGAGTGGGCGGATCAAGACTTCGCCAAGATTGTCCACGATTCGGTGCGTGAACATGCGCGCACCGAATTCCGCGAAGATGTCTGGAACGAGTTATCCAAGGGCATTCGCTTCGTCATGGGTGACTTCAGCGATAACGATGCATTCGACACCTTGGCGCGCACCGTCGAAGACCTCGATCGCGTTCGCGGAACGCGGGGTAATCACGCGTTCTATCTGTCAATCCCACCAAAGTTCTTTGGCCCGGTGGTCGAACAACTTGAACGCTCTGGACTGTCCGCTTCAGACAATGATGCGTGGCGGCGTGTGGTGATCGAAAAGCCCTTCGGCCACGATCTAGAAAGTGCACGCGAGCTCAACGACACGATCGGCAAAGTCTTTCCATCCGGCTCGGTGTTTCGAATCGACCACTATTTGGGTAAGGAGACCGTCCAAAATCTGTTGGCATTGCGTTTTGCCAACACCATGTTCGAGCCGATCTGGAATGCGAACTATGTCGACCACGTCCAGATCACCATGGCCGAGGACATCGGGATCGGCGGACGGGCCGGTTACTACGATGGCATCGGTGCGGCACGTGATGTCATTCAAAACCACCTCGTCCAGCTACTAGCTCTCGCAGCGATGGAGGAGCCGCTCTCCTTCGATGCTCGTGACGTTCGAATCGAAAAAGAAAAAGTTCTGACCGCGATCAAGCTGCCCTCGGATCTCGGCGCGCACACCTCACGGGGACAGTACGCGTCCGGTTGGCAGGGCGGAGTGCAAGTGGACGGCTACCTTCACGAGGACGGAATTTCCCCCACCTCAGAGACCGAGACCTTTGCCGCGATCAAGGTTGAGATTGATACGCGTCGCTGGGCCGGGGTGCCGTTCTATCTGCGAACGGGTAAGCGCTTAGGGCGTCGCGTCACCGAATTGGCTGTGGTGTTTAAGCGCGCACCACATTTGCCATTCAGCGAAACGGACACCGAGGAACTCGGACAGAATGCGTTTGTCGTGCGGGTACAGCCAGACGAGGGCGTGACAATGCGATTTGGCAGCAAGGTGCCCGGCACTCAGATGGAAGTTCGCGACGTCAACATGGACTTCGCTTATGGCGACTCTTTCACCGAATCCAGCCCCGAGGCATACGAGCGTCTCATTTTGGACGTGCTGCTCGGCGATCCCCCGCTGTTCCCACGTCACGAAGAGGTTGAACTTGGCTGGAAGGTCCTCGACCCAATCTTGGACTTTTGGGCCGAGCAGGGTCAGCCGGAGCAGTATCCATCGGGAACGTGGGGTCCACAATCTTCGTACGACATGATCGCCCGTGACGGACGTACTTGGAGGCGACCATGACCGTCCGCCTTGATGGCACTACCGCAGCCCAGGTTGCTAGTGCGATTTCCGAAGAACGATTCCGTCAGGGTTCAAGCGCTGTAGGGCGTGTGCTGACGCTCGTGATCATTGCTGACGAGGCCACTCAGGCTGACGCAGTACACGCGGCAGCGCGAGCCGCCCGTGAGCATCCATGCCGCATTCTGACCGCCATCCCACGGCCGGGCCACGGTCCCGCTCAGCTAGATGCTGAGATCACCGTCGGGGGCTCCGATGGCCTCGGTGAACTGGCCGTCTTACGGCTACGCGGGCCCTTGGCGCATCACGTCGAATCTGTGGTTCTCCCACTGCTAGTCCCGGATGCACCGGTGGTCGTATGGTGGCCGGGTGCGTGTCCCTCGACCCCAGCACAAGATCCCGTTGGCGCACTTGCTCAACGCAGGATTACTGACTCGGCTGAACATTCGCGACCCCTGAAGTTACTTCTAGAGCTCGAAGCCGGATATGGACATGGGGACACGGATCTGGCCTGGACACGCATAACCCCATGGCGAGCGTTGCTCGCCTCTGCTCTCGACGAGCCGTACGACGAGATCACCCACGTGGCCGTACATGCACCTAAGACAAACCCATCGGCTGTACTACTTGTCTCTTGGCTCGAGGGTTGTCTCAAGGTGCCGGTGGCGATCAAGCCGTCCAAGGGTCCGGGTATCACCGGTGTAGACATTCACACCGTGCGCGGAGACATCATCGTGAGCCGCCCAGATGGACGAATCGCCGCGATTGCCCGGCCAGGAATGCCCGACCGGGAGGCAGCACTCCCCCGCCGTTCAGTCGAGTCGCTCATTGCTGAGGAGTTACGACGGCTAGATCCTGACGATATCTATGAAGAGGTACTGGCTCGTTTTGCTGCAAGCAGCGCCGCCCCGCCGTCGGTAAAGCCGGCTGCGAAATCAGCGACCGAGCAGTCGGCGGCAGCCGAGTCAAAAGCTAAGTCACAGACCCGCTCATCGACGAGGAAGTCCTAGTGCGCGATCTCGTGATCCGTCGTTTCGTTAACAGCGATGAACTGGCAAATGGGATAGCCGATCAGTTGGCGCACACGATTGTGTCCGCGCTGACAGCTCGCGGAGTAGCACATGTGGTGTTGACGGGAGGCCGCATCGGAACCGCCTGTCTTGTGGCACTTCGAGATCATCCGCTGTGTGCCGATATTCCATGGGACGGTGTGGAGTTTTGGTGGAGTGACGAACGGTTCTTGCCGACGGGAGACTCTGAGCGCAACGACACGAGCGCCTTCGAAGGCCTGCTGAATCACTACCCGATCCCGGCGCAGAACATCCATCCGATGCCCAGTTCAGATGGCGCAGCAACCCTCGA
>JBAXUN010000032.1:0-20543 GCA_037129655.1 Actinomycetes bacterium | reverse complement strand
GAGTACGAAATTCCACCAAGGAAAATCCCTTGGAAGAAGGCGTACGCAATAACCAAAAGTGGGTTGATCTTCTTCATGAAGATGTTGGCAAACGATAGGCCTGCGCCTATCAGCATGCCCACCCACACGATCCACGGCATCGAGGGTGAAAGCATCCACCCGATTACAGCTCCAAGGACGGTGAAGGCAAAGGTGATACCGGTCTTGATGATGACATCGTCAAGCGTGAGTCGGCCGCTTACGCCGCTCGGCGCATTGAACATTTCGTCCAGTACTGCCGCCGTCGGCGTTTCGGTCGTCATGTTTTGACCTAAATCCACGCCGTTGTCTGCAGCTGCGCGACGCAGTGCCGGATTAGTGCGGGCCATCGTGATCCTTTCGGGGTGAAACCTTTCGTGACCCGGCGGGCCACGACTCAACGATAGAACGAAATTGCCCCACCGTTGATTCCAACGAGGGCCATATTCCCCATTTTTCGATGCATAAACCACCTGCACCCCGAAATGGGGGACATGGAGGGGTTCTTGGTGCCCCCGACAGGACTTGAACCTGCACTGACGCTGGTTTAAGCAGCGTGCCTCTGCCGATTGGGCTACGGGGGCCACGGATCAGCGTATAGGCAGACGTACTCGCCCTGCTGATCGGTATTCAACGATCGACTCGAACACCGGCGCCGAGACGATCAATTGGCGGCAAGTGCCAGGGCAATCCCATCCAAAATATCGTGTTCTGAGACCAGTACGTCAGGTAGTCCGGTCAGGTGCACAATGCGACGCAACACGAGCGCGCCGGCGTTGATTACGTCGACTCGGCCTGGATGCATGACGTGAATCTGTGCACGTTCGTCACGGCTAAGCCCAAGAAGTCGATCAGATACTGCATCAATCGTGTCCGCAGAAAGGCGGGCCCCATGGATTCGCTCTGGGTCGTACTCAGTTAGCTCGAGTGCAATCGCAGCCACTGTCGTCACCGAGCCAGCCAAACCCACCAAAGTCTTGGCTTCGCCCAATGGAACTGTTTCACCGGCCAACTCGATAGCCGCATCGATGTCGGCAATCGCCGCGTCGATCTCAGACTGGGACGGTGGATCATTTCGGAAGTGGCGCTCAGTCATACGCACACAACCAATGTTTACGCTTCGAGCCGCCTGCGGACTCGTTACTCCAAGGACGAATTCCGTTGAGCCGCCGCCGATATCGACTACGAGATACGGTGCAGCTGCACCCACCAATCCGTTGGTGGCGCCGGCAAATGACAGTCGCGCTTCCTCGTCCCCACTGATGACGTCAGGCTCAACACCGAGTCGTGATTTCACCCCAGCAATGAAGGTGTCGCGGTTACGCGCGTCACGACTTGCTGACGTGGCGACAAAGCGCACGCGATCGACATTGTTCGAAGCAATCACGTCGGCATACGAGTCGCATGCCGCGAATGTGCGCTCAAGTGCATCAACGGCAAACTCCCCCGTTGAGTCCATACCCTGACCGAGGCGGACGATTTCCATCCGCCGATCGATATCGAGAACGTTTCCAGATTCTGGATTCACATCGGCGATGAGCAGCCGAATTGAATTCGTTCCGCAGTCGATTGCGGCAACTCGAACAGTCATGACGTGGCGTCCTTCGAATCACGTAAATGAGCAGTGCAGGAACCGATGGCTCCCCAATCGGCGAGCTCTGCGATTGCTTCGTCGCCGAAAGGGTTCACTCCAGGACCAGCCGCGAGCGAATGTCCGATCAGAACATGCAGGCACTTAACCCGGTCAGGCATTCCGCCCGCGGAAATCCCCGAAATCTCGGGAACATCATCGATATCCGTCCGCGTCACCAGATACGACTCGTGAGCCCGCAGGTATGCCTCGGCTAAATCAGGATCATCGGCAAGCCGATCTTGCATCCGCTTCATCAATCCACTGCTCTCCAAGGTGCCGATCGCACTCGTGAGTCGCGGACACGTTAGGTAATACAGCGTCGGAAATGGAGTGCCATCGGGAAGACGCGGGCTCGTCTCAACAACATCGGGGTCACCACATGAGCAGCGATGGGCAACTCGGCGAACCCCTCGGGCAAGCCGACCTAGTTGAAGCTCGATCGCCGCTAGATCGGACGCTTCAACGACGTCCGGCTCGTTACTTGGGGGCATCTGGGGGCAGCACTAACGGTCCGACAGGTGCTACTGGCTGACCGGCCTGATCGACCTTCTGGATCGAGGACCACATCGAGGTAAACCACGGCTGCTTTGGCTTGGCCGCCCCGGCTGACGCTGGCGCCGGAGCCTCAGTCGGATCAAGAACGACGTAACCCACTTCACCGGGCAGCAGATAATGCAAGCGCTCTCGGATCAACGACGTTACGTACGCCGGATCTTTGAGTCGATCAGCTTCCAATGTGAGGTCATCGACCTGTGCCTGAACTACAGCATTCTGCGCTTGCAGAGCAGCAATCTGCTGACGTTGATGAATCAGCTCACGTACAGGAACGGCAAGTGTGACGACAAGCAAAGACACAACACCAACAAGAGCGATGGCGCGCCCAGTCAAACTGGGTTTCGCCACCGCCTTAGCGGTTGGTGTCGTCGATGGCATTAGGCAGTGAACCTCGGGAACGCAGACCGGCCCGCATACCGAGCTGCATCGTCTAACTCCTCTTGAATGCGAAGCAGTTGGTTGTACTTCGCCACTCGCTCAGATCGGGCCGGTGCGCCCGTCTTGATCTGGCCGCAATCCGTGGCAACAGCAAGGTCGGCGATCGTGACATCCTCAGTTTCGCCCGATCGGTGCGACATCATGCAGCGGTAGCCGTTGCGCTGGGCAAGTGAAACTGCGTCCAACGTCTCGGTCAGCGATCCAATCTGATTAACCTTCACCAGCAGGGCATTTGCGGTCTTGGAATCAACACCGCGCGCGAGTCGCTCAGGATTCGTAACAAACAAGTCGTCACCCACAAGTTGGACCTTGTCGCCGATGGCGTCGGTAAGGCTCTTCCAGCCCGACCAGTCATCCTCATCGAGTGGGTCTTCGATCGACACCAACGGATAATCCGCAACCAACGATGCGTAGTACGCGGCCATCTCGTCAGCTGTTTTGGAAGCACCCTCGAAGGTGTAGATGCCATCTTTGTGAAACTCAGTTGCAGCCACATCGAGTGCGAGGGCGATGTCGGTGCCTAGTGAATAGCCAGCAGAGTCGATCGCCTTTGCAATGAGATCAAGGGCTGCGCGGTTACTCGGCAAGTTCGGCGCGAATCCACCCTCGTCACCAAGACCCGTGGCGTATCCCTCCTTCTTCAACACGGCCTTGAGTGCGTGGTAGACCTCAGCACCCCAGCGCAATGCCTCACGAAAATCGCTGGCACCGATTGGGGCGATCATGAATTCTTGGATATCGACATCGGTGTCGGCGTGCGCACCGCCATTAAGAATGTTCATCATCGGCACAGGCAACGTGTGAGCATTGGGTCCACCGACATAGCGGAAAAGGGGCAACCCGGCCGAATCAGCAGCAGCCTTCGCAACAGCGAGCGAGACACCGAGAATTGCGTTTGCGCCGAGGCGCTCTTTGTTCGGCGTACCGTCGAGGTCGATCATCACCTGATCGATGAGGCGCTGTTCGCTGGCGTCGTAGCCGATGATCTCGGCGGCGATTTCGTCCTCAACCGCAGCAACTGCCTTCAGCACACCCTTGCCGTTATAACGGTCACCGCCATCGCGAAGTTCGGAAGCTTCGAACGCGCCCGTAGACGCACCGGATGGAACTGCGGCACGAGCTGCGGTGCCATCATCCAATCCGACTTCAACTTCGACTGTGGGGTTACCACGGGAGTCAAGGATTTCACGGGCAATTACGGCGTCAATGATGGCCACGGGGTTCTCCGGGTCTAGGAAACAACAGATCTCGACTACGGCTAAGGGCATGGGTGATCCCCGCGCATGAGTTTATCGTCACAAACTGAACGCCACAGCGACCGACTCTCCCAAAGCGACAACCGAAGACATGAGGTCCAACGTGCGCCACCGCGCTTTTCGAGGCACTCTTAAGGGGTCATGAGTACATCACCGAAGCCGCCCATCGAGATCCCACGCACCGGTCTGCGGAGCGGATTTACCCCCATGGAATCGCTGGATCTCACCACGAACGATCCAGGCTACTTCGGACCTTCGAGTATTTCGTGGCGCGTTCATAATGACCCTGCCGCTGTTGTCGGCGGTGTTCGCGCGCTACTGCTGCAATCACTTCACCCCGACATCATGCTGAGTTTTGAGCAGGTCACTGACGTCCGCGACGATCCGTGGGGTCGACTTTCACGCACCTCGCGCTACGTGAACGCCGTCACCTACAGCACCCGGGCCGAGGTTGACGTCACAGCCGCACGGGTGCGACGTATTCACGCGGCCCTGGGCCTTGACGATCCCGAGTGGCTGTTATGGGTGCATTGCGGCGCAGTGAATTCATGGCTAGAGGCTCATCGACGCTCGGGCGCTCCAATGACCGATTCCGAGGCTGATCTGTACGTACGTGAGCAAGTCATCGCCGCTCAACTAATCGGTTGCTCCGTTGCCGATGTGCCAGTGACCGCAGCCGAACTTGATCAATACCTTGAAACCATGCGATCGCGACTCGACGTCGTACCCGAGACTCGGGAAGCGGCCCGCGGCCTGATCTGGCCGCCCATGGAACCAAAGATTGAATGGCTCACTCCTGCCCGTCCGGCGTGGACAATCATCGCCCTGACAGGTCTAGGGCTGCTTCCCCGTTGGGCGCGCAGAATGTTCGCGTTGCCGGGCCTGCCCACTACGGATCTGCAGGCGAGCATTTCAGCGCGAACTTTGCGTACAACTCTGCTGGCCATCCCCGAATCAAAGCGAACGAATCCGCACCTTGCCGCAGCCAGAATTCGCATGGGCCTAGATAGCGAGACCGGCGATTCACAGCCACCACAGGCCAAAGCCAGTTAGTTCAAAGCCAGTTAGGCCGAAGCCCTCGGCGCAACGCTACTCAGCCGTAACGGTGCTATGACGTAACACCCTCGGCGGCCCGGATACGTGCCCGATACCCACGAATCGCGGCGCGAAGTTCGGCCTCCGCGTCAATACCTTCTAATCGTCCCTTAGCCACGATTGCCAGGAGTAAGTCTCCGTAACCAACCTGCGCCAACGCCGCGTCCGCGACGTCAAGCGCTCGGCTTGGGACGATCTCGACATCAACAGACTTTGAACGCGACATCAATTTCGCGGCCAAGACCAGTGCCGGAAGAGCCGACGGAATCCCGTCGGTCACAGACTCGCGGCCCTTTTCCGCAGCCTTTAACGCAGCCCAGTTTCCTTCGACATCAACGATTGTCGATCCTTCGACAGCACCGAAAACGTGCGGATGTCGACTGATCAGTTTGTTCGTGATCCCGCGCGCGACGTCATCGATATCCCACGGCTCGTCGTGCTCCTCAGCAAGCCGGGCATGGTAGACAACTTGCAGTAAGACATCGCCAAGTTCTTCCTGCAGTGCGACATCGTCGCCAGATTCGATGGCTTCAACCGCCTCGTAGGCTTCCTCAACCATGTACTCGACGAGAGACTCGTGGGTCTGCTCGGCATCCCACGGACACCCACCTGGCGAGCGAAGCCGATCCATGAGTGCGACGAGGTCAAGAACGCTGTCGCCTCGTCGAGGCTGCACCGATTCCGTCATCACAGACCTCCGCGGCAACTATGACGACGGCGAGGCAGCGGGGTTCGGAACCCCGTTGATCGGTTGCCCGTTTGACGTCTGCGCCGGAACCTTAGATAGGTCGTCTGGCACCGGGCCAAGCCCAAAGATGCTCCAGGTGCCGTACCGCGGCGCAACACGGGTATTGAGTTGCGTCGACAGTGCACCGAAGTAGTCATTGGACGCCTTTGTGAGCGCATCCTGCGTCGTCGCAGCCGGGGCGACCTTCTTCAACACTGCCGCGTAGAGGAGTTGATCCGCTGCAGCTTCATTGATTTGTGCCGCGGGAATGTAATTCTGCGTTACCAGAGCCGCCCGCAACTGCTTGATATCGCCGTTGAACTGGTTCTTCACGAATGATGCAATGAACTCATCAATCTGAGACTGCGTAATGGCAATGCCTTCTTTGGCCCCGGCCGCAGCCAGCATGAGGTGTTGGGTTTCGCGCTGCACGGTGGCATTCGTGACGACATCTGCCGTCGGCATTTTTGACCCTGGAATGGCAGCCGTCTGGTCGTGAACCTGAGTCGCTATGTCAGCAATCGTCGAATCGTTGACCGTCTGATCACCAACGGCAGAAGCAGCACCCGGCGGAAGTGACTGCACAGGACCCATGCCCGCTCCACAGGCGCTGAGAGTTACAGCAGCCACTGCGGCAACTAGCACCAGGGGGTATCGACGCTTCACAATCAGGCCTTTCGGTGTCATGACGCTGTTACTGGTTCTAGGAGAACCGTACTGACTAACGTTTCGAGCCATTCAAGAAGTTCCGTGTCACGGACTGGTTGACCACCAACTCGAGCAGTCATCGGACGCGGTACAAGGATGGTACGTGTCGCCGGCTTGATGATTGATCCCGGGTAGATGCGGGTGAGACGCATTGCACGTGAGTCAGGTAGTTCAACGGGCGCGAATCGGATCATGTTCCCTTGGGCCACCACTTCAGAGAGCCCGGCCCGACGAGCGTGAATGCGGAAACGGGCGACCGACAGCAGATTTGCCACAGCTTCCGGGTACTGGCCATAGCGGTCGAGGAGCTCCTCAGCCACCGCATCTAGATCGGCGCTCGTCGATGCAGAAGCCAAGCGCTTGTACGCCTCGAGTCGGAGCCGCTCTTCTGCGAGGTAGTCGTGCGGCATGTGCGCATCGATCGGCAGTTCGACTCGCACATCGGCTACCTCTTCTACCGGTTTGTCCTGTCGATATTCAGCCACCGCCTCGCCGACTAGTCGGATGTACAGGTCGAATCCGACGTCAGCGATATGCCCACTCTGTTCACCACCGAGCATATTTCCAGCACCGCGAATCTCGAGATCCTTCATCGCCACAGCCATACCTGAGCCCAGGTCGGTGTTCGCAGCGATTGTTGTCAATCGGTCATATGCATTTTCCGATAGCGGCTTCTCGGGAGGGTAAAGGAAGTACGCGTATCCGCGTTCGCGACTTCGGCCAACGCGACCGCGAAGCTGATGCAGTTGGGAAAGCCCGAATGTGTCTGCCCGATCAAGAATCAGGGTGTTCGCGTTTGGAATATCCAGACCACTCTCGACGATCGTTGTTGATACAAGAACGTCGAACTCTTTCTCCCAAAAGTCGACGATCACCTGTTCGAGCGCATGTTCGTTCATCTGTCCATGCGCGGTTTGGACTCGAGCTTCCGGAACGAGGTCACGCAGTTTCGACGCGACGCGTTCAATCGAATCGACACGGTTGTGCACGAAGAAGACTTGACCATCACGTAGAAGTTCGCGTCTGATGGTCGCGGCAACCTGCTTCTCGTCATACGGTCCGACGTAGGTTAGAACGGGATGACGTTCCTCTGGGGGTGTCTGAATCGTCGACATCTCGCGGATCCCGGTCACTGCCATTTCAAGGGTGCGCGGAATCGGTGTCGCCGACATCGTCAGGAAGTCGACGTTCGTCCTGAGCGCCTTGAGATGTTCCTTGTGCTCGACACCGAATCTTTGCTCTTCGTCAACGATGACGAGCCCGAGATCCTTGAATCGAATGTCACTACTGAATAGACGATGAGTTCCGATAACGACATCGATCGTTCCGTCAGTGATACCAGCGATGACTTCCCGAGCCTGCTTATCTGTCTGAAACCGCGACAGGGCGGCAAGTTTCACTGGGAACGGCGCGTACCGTTCGGAAAACGTCGAAAAGTGCTGCTGCACAAGCAATGTCGTTGGTACGAGAATCGCCACCTGCTTACCGTCTTGAACAGCTTTGAAGGCTGCGCGGACGGCAATCTCTGTCTTGCCGTATCCAACGTCACCACAGATGAGTCGATCCATCGGGATTTGGTTTTCCATGTCGCCCTTGACCTCGTCAATGGCGGACTGCTGATCAGGTGTTTCGTTGTATGGGAAGGCGTCTTCAAGCTCGCGCTGCCAGACGGTGTCTGGGGAGAACTGATATCCGCGACTGGCCATACGTGCGGCATAAAGACGGATGAGTTCACCAGCAATCTGACGAACTGCTTTGCGCGCGCGGGCTTTCGTTGATGCCCAGTCAGCACCACCAAGACGATGCAAGGAGGGCGATTCTCCACCGACATAGCGCGTTACTTGATCAAGCTGATCTGTTGGCACATACAGCCGGTCGCCAGGTTGACCACGCTTTGCCGGCGCATACTCGATCAGCAGGTACTCGCGGGTGGCATTGGCTACCGTCCGCTGCACCATCTCGACGTAACGCCCAACCCCATGCTGTTCATGGACGACGAAATCACCACTCTTGAGTTGCAGTGGATCAATTGTCTGACGACGACGAGCCGGTAGTCGACGAGCATCCCGAGTCGTTGCCTTCTGCCCCACAAGATCGGTCTCAGTAAGGATCGACAGCATGGCCGACGAAAGTGCGAAACCCTTGTCAAGATTGCCAGTGACGATCGTGACCATCGACGGCTCGGGCGCTGAATCGATCTCATCAACAACCCGAACAGCGATGCCTTCACCGCGGAACGTCTCGGCCAATCGATCCGCCGTTCCATGACCAGCTGTCACAACGACGACAGACCAAGCTGCTGAAATCAACTGAGCGATATCAGCACACGCTCGCTCCGTTTCACCGCGATAGTTGTCGGCCAGATCCACATTGAGTTGAACCACATCAACATCGACGGGAGCGAACTCGTCCCCCTCATCGGATAGCTCCGCACCGAATGGCGAGATGGTCCACCAGCCCAGATCACGTTCAACCGCCGCGCTGCGAACATCACCAATGGCCTGATAGGCCGCAGCACCCAGGTCGATCGGAGTTACGTTTCCAGCCGCGGCGTTATGCCATGAGGCTTCTAGGAATTCGGCGCTCGTCGCCACCAGATCGTGAGCCCTGGTGCGTACCCGCTCAGGATCACACACCATAACCAGTGAACCGGCTGGCATTAAATCGACGAGCAGTTCCATGCCGTCCGCCAGCACCGGAGAAAGGGCTTCCATCCCCTCGACCGCGGTGCCATCGGCGAGCTTGTCGAGGATCTCCATCAGCTCAGGATGATCGTTGGCTAGCGCACGCGCACGTGCTCGAACCTCATCGGTGAGCAGCAGTTCACGACACGGCGGTGCCCACAAACCCTCCTGCGCGATCTCAAGTGATCGCTGATCTGCCACCTTGAAGTAACGGATCTCCTCGACCGTATCGCCCCAAAACTCAAGCCGGACGGGATGTTCTTCGGTAGGCGGGAACACGTCGACGATTCCACCGCGCACAGCAAATTGTCCACGCTTATCAACCAGATCGGTGCGCGCATATGCGGCCCCTGCAAGTGCAGCGATGAGTTCCTCCATCGGAATCTCATCACCGATCGACACTGCGACAGGCTGGAGGTCACCTAGGCCCTTGACGATCGGCTGCAGGACCGCACGGATTGGCGCCACCACTACCCTGATCGCACCACCCGAGTCCTCGGGGTGCACCAAACGTCGAAGAACTCCCAAACGACGTCCCACCGTGTCGCTGGAAGGACTGAGCCGCTCGTGGGGCAGGGTCTCCCAAGCGGGAAACTCCGCAACCTCAATTTCCGGAATCAGACTCTCCAGAGCGGCCGCGACATCTTCAGCCTCACGCGCCGTCGCAGTAACGATCAACTGCACGCGATCCGTTCCCTGCGAAATGGCAGCCGCGATAAAAGGCGCCATCGCACTGGGCGCACTGATCTCGAGCCCTTGCGTCGCAGACGCGCCCGTCGCACGAGCACGGGAAACGATCTCAGCGATCCTGGGATCTTGGTCGACAACTTCGATCAGCCCACGCAGAGTCGACATCAGTCTGATCGCTCCCATCTCATCACCGCAACGCACTATCTATCGTCCGCACCGAAACACGACGACAGCCCCGAACTCGTTGAGAACGGGGGGTGGCTTTCGCCGATCTGAGGCTACGCGAGAGTCGGTGCGTAAGCCAATGCAGCCATCGCTACGTCCACCCGCGCGGCAAAAACATTGCTACGGCTTAGACCACAGCGCTGGAAACGCCTCACGTACTGCATTAGCAATTGACGGAATCGCCATGATCACACCCGGTTGATACGGATCGGCTCGGTTGAACGCGAATCCATCACCTTGCACCGGCATGCACACTATGCCGCGCGCTAGGGCAACGGCGAGCGGGGCAGCCAAGTCCCACTCGTTGAATCCACCAACGTGAAGATAAACCTCAGCATGCCCCGCAAAGACTTCTCCGGCTTTCGCCCCGACAGAGCCGACGCCCACCGCCTCAACGCCGAACGGTGCTGCCGAACCGAGCAGATTGGTCATCTCAGCCAACATCGCAGGCAATGTTTCCGGTGCCCGAGTACGCGAGGTAACCACCCGAATGGGCCGCTCGGTCGGCAAGGCCGACACCGAAGGAACATCGTCCAAAACAGACCACGTTTGGCCATGTGCGGGCACGTCGACGGTGGCCGCAGACAGTGTGCCTTCACGTCCATCAGTTCGTGTCCATAGCGCAATGTGCACGGCAAAGTCGGCCCGCTGTTGGCCGTACTCCCAAGTTCCATCGAGTGGATCAACGATCCAGACGCGATCGGCATGGAGGCGTTCCAAATCGTCGTCGCCCTCTTCAGACAAGATCGCGTCTTTCGGGAAGGCCAAGCTCAATCGCCGGTGGATATGCAGATGAGCTTCTCGATCCGCCGTGTTACGCAACTGGCCTGCCCGTTCACGGTCACCAGGTTCGATCTCGCCAAACGAATCCCTGATCTCGAGCAGAAGCCGACCGGCTTCAACTGCAACCTCACGTGAGAGTTGTGCATCGTCATGATCGTTCGAACTCTGGTTATCGCTCATGAGTTGTACCGATTCTGCGCGAGCTCAAGACCTTCATGGATCAGCATCTCAACAGAATCGGCTGCGTCGCCAATGAGCAGAGGCAATTCTTTGCGTTCAACACCTGACCACGGCTTGAGCACATAGTCAGCCGGGTCCTGACGTCCCGGTGGGCGTCCAATGCCCACCCGAATCCGGTACCAATCCCCGGTATCGGTTGACGACCGAATCGACTTGAGCCCATTGTGTCCGTTATCGCCACCGCCAAGCTTTAACCGCAACTGAGCGAAGTTGAGATCCAGTTCGTCGTGAATGACAACGAGATGTTCGTTCGGGATCTTGTAGAACGACAGCAACCCCTTCGTTGGGCCACCTGATTCGTTCATGAATTGCATCGGCTTCGCAACAACGATGCGTTGGTTTTGTAGACGACCCTCCGCTACCTCCGCGCGCGCTTTCTTGTGCATCGCACTGCGGGCACCCATGCGTGCAGCCAGCTCATCGGCTACGAGGAAGCCAATGTTGTGGCGGGTTGCCTCGTACTTCGCACCCGGATTTCCAAGGCCAACGATGAGCCACGGGGCGCTATCAACGGTCACGGAACCATCCTTGCAGTCGGTGGATCCGGTTGCCGCATACCGAGCCTTGCGAGTTGACCCCACAAACACGTAATGCCCGCACAAAGGCGGGCACCACGACTACGAAACAGAGTTACTCAGCGGCTTCTTCCGAAGCAGCCTCATCACCGGCGGCCTTTGAGGCATCTTCAGCAGCATGCTGAGCTGCTTCTTCTGCGGCATCAGCACTTGCTGCACCCTCATTGATGGCCGTTGCTTCGGCTTCCTGAGCGGCAACGGCATCTTCAGCAGCTTCGGTGACAGCCTGCGCTTCGGCCTTGCTAACAACAACGAGGTCTACGTGCTCGATCACGCGCTTGACCGGATCACGCTGAACATCGCGCGGTGCAACCAGGGAGGTCTTGCCGTCAATCGTGACCTCGAGGATCAACCCAACCTTGCGCAGGGCCATCGTGAGTTCGTGGGACGGAAGGGCAACATGCTCGACCTCTTGGCCGTGGCCGTAGATGACGGCGGGGATCATGCCCGAGCGACGCAGCTTACGGGCCGCACCCTTACCAAAATCTGCACGGGATTCACCGGCGATGCTGACGTTCGACACTTCTTCTCCTCGATTGGTACCGACATTACGTCGATGGCTCTTCAAAAACAGTGGATATGTTCTATCCGCACAGCAGTCGGCGCCTCAGGACGTGGGCACGCAGCAACCGCGTGGTCCGCGTCGATGACGATGAGTCGCAGTGCGTCACATCCTCGCCGAGGAGCATCCATAACTGTAATGGTCCTCGGCTGCGAACACCAAAACGAGGCAGGTCGTTCACCCCGACGACATCGTTTCAATCACGTTGTCGTCAACTCCCAGCCATGTGGACTGGGGATTTAGACGCGCGAACCCTCGAACATGCTCGTCACCGAGCCATCGGTGAACACTTCTTGAATCGCTCGGGCGATGAGCGGGGCAACTGGCAGAACGGTGAGCTTGTCGAAGCGGCGATCCTGTGGGATCGGCAACGTATCGGTGATGATCACCTCACGTACACGACTGTTGTTGAAGCGCTCGATTGCCGGCCCAGACAAGATGCCGTGGGTAGCTGCAACGATGACATCCTTGGCGCCCTGCGAGAAGAGCAACTCCGATGCCTTCACGATCGTGCCCCCGGTATCGATCATGTCGTCGATTACGACGCAAACGCGACCCGCAACATCACCAACAACTTCATTGACGGTCGCTTCGTTCGGAACGTCAGGATCGCGACGCTTGTGAATGATGGCCAGTGGAGCGCCGAGCAGATCTGTCCAACGCTCAGCCACCCGCACACGTCCGGCGTCCGGCGATACGACAGTGATCAGGTCGCGATCTTCAACGGTCTCTGCGACGTACTTAACCAACAGCGGAAGAGCAAACAAGTGGTCGACAGGTCCGTCGAAAAAGCCCTGAATCTGGGCGGTATGCAGGTCGACAGCCATCAGACGATCAGCACCGGCCGTGCGAAAGAGGTCAGCGATGAGGCGAGCCGAAATCGGCTCACGTCCACGATGCTTCTTGTCCTGGCGCGCGTAGCCGTAGAACGGCATCACTACGGTGATGCGCTTGGCAGATGCACGCTTGAGCGCATCGACCATGAGCAACTGCTCCATGATCCACTTATTGATCGGCTCGGTATGGCTCTGAAGCACAAAGGCATCACATCCACGCACGGACTCTTCGAAACGCACGAAGATCTCACCGTTCGCGAAGTCATAAGCCTGAGTCTCAACGAGGTCGACGCCAAGTTCCTTGGCTACGTGGTCGGATAGATCAGGATGGGATCGACCGCCGATGAGAACCAGACGCTTCTCCGACGTTTGGACGATGCCGCTCACTCATGCTCCTTGGGGGTGGGATCTTCATCGTGCTGGTTTTGTGACTGGAAAGTGCTACGAAACGGGTGAACTTTTCCGGGTCAGCCCTAGCTTTGGCTGGTCGAATCGTTCGTTGAGTCGGCCTTCGGTAATTGTGCCGCCTTTGCGGCGTTCGCGGAGGCAGTATCTGGACGTTTACGTTCAACCCAGCCTTCAATATTGCGCTGGCGCCCGCGACCGACGGCCATCGCACCGGGTGGCACGTCCTCGGTCACGACGGAGCCGGCAGCTGTATAGGCACCATCCCCGATCGTCACGGGGGCCACGAGCATGGTGTCGCTGCCAATACGGACGTGATCACCTACGACTGTCTTGTGCTTGTTGACACCGTCGTAGTTCACCGTGACGGTGGCCGCGCCGATATTGCTGCCTGCACCAATCACCGCGTCGCCGACGTAGGACAGGTGCGGGACTTTACTGCCCTCCCCGATGAACGCATTCTTCGTTTCAACGTACGCGCCAACCTTTGCGTGGGCGGCGAGCTCGGTACCTGGACGCATAAATGTGAACGGCCCGACGGTTGCACCCGGCCCAACAATCGAACCGGTGAGGTGCGACTTGAGCACGTGTGCACCGACTGCGATGACCGAATCGATCAACGATGTGTCCGGCCCCACCACCGCACCGGAAGCGATTGTCGTAGAACCACTTAGCGACGTATTGCGCTCGATGTGCACGTCTTGCTCGAGCTTGACCGTTGCATCGATCCAGGTTGTCGCAGGATCCACAATCGTCACCCCAGCTCGCATCCAGCGCACATTGATTCGATCACGCAAAAGGCCGCCAGCGTGAGCCAACTGAACTCGATCGTTAACGCCGAGAATCTCCTCGCTATCGAGTGCGATGTGCGCGGCGACCGTCTCACCATCTGCCACCAAATGGCCGAGCACATCAGTGAGGTACTCCTCGCCCTGCGCGTTGTCCGTGGTCAACTGGGCCAGCCCTGCGCGTAACGCCGAAAGTTCAAAAGCAAAGACCCCGCTGTTTATTTCGCAGATGGACCGTTCTGCATCGCTAGCATCCTTCTGCTCGACGATGCGCGAAACGTGACCGGTGGCCTGATCGCGAACGATGCGTCCATAGCCGGTGGGATCATCGAGAACTGCGGTTAGAACGGTTGCTACAGCTTCCTCGTCATGATGAATCTGAACAAGGGCAGCAAGTGTGTCGCCTGTCAGCAACGGGGTGTCACCAGCAAGCACTACGACCGGTCCCTCGGGTAGTTCAATTCCAGCGGCCGCAATACCTTCCAGCGCAACGCGAACCGCGTGCCCGGTTCCGTTTTGCTGATCTTGCACGACGGTGACTGCATGCGGATGCGAACCTCGAACGTGCGCAGAAACCAGATCTCGGCCGTGACCGACAACAACGATCACATGGTGGGGGTTCAACTGGTCCACTGCGGCAAGCACATGTCCGACCAGTGACCGGCCAGCCACCTCATGAAGCACTTTCGGCGTCGACGACTTCATACGCGTTCCCTCGCCGGCTGCGAGCACAACGGCTGCTGACGGTCGCACAGACGAAACCGGCGCTGTTGTTGGAAGTACGGTGCTCACGCGAAAGGCTGCTCTCCAGAAGTCGGAACTCGGCACCCACACGATACCGCCCGTTCACCCACCCTTACCCCGCCCCCTAACTTTCGGGCGTTCTGCAGTCGTGATCGACAGCACCACATACAGTGGCGGTGGACGTGGCTCCCGGGGTAGGAATCGAACCTACGTCGTACCCACATTCAAAGTGTGGTCGCCCCTGCCAGCAGAGCAACCCGGGAATACGTCACTAAGGGTAGGGCTCAACCTAGGAATCATCCGAACCGGCTGTCACTCCGTCTTGACAAACCTACGGTACCGTAGATTACGCTTGCGTAAGTTACGCCACCGTAACCCAATGACAACTGAAGGGGGTCACATGACCGCCACACCTGAAATCCACCTCAGCGCCGAGGAATCTGCCGAAGAGCAATCGCTCACTGGGCAGGCCTACGCAGCCCGCGAGGATCTGACGCTACCGATGTTTAACGGAGCCGATCGCCAATCAATCGGCGATCGAATCGCGGTAGGCATCGTCGTCGCACTCCCATTGCTTGCAGTGGTTTTAGCCGTTCCCTTCGCTTGGGGATGGGGACTGACTTGGGTCGATGTGGCCCTGTCCGCAGTCTTCTACGCCATCGCGTCGCACGGCATCACCGTCGGCTTTCACCGCACGTTCACGCACTCGTCGTTAAAGCCCAACCGAGCACTGAAGATCGCCCTTGCTATCGCTGGCAGTCTGGCAATCGAAGGTCCGGTCATCCGATGGGTGGCCGACCACCGAAAGCACCATGCCTTCAGCGATGGCGAAGGCGACCCCCATTCCCCATGGCGCTTCGGTGGTTCCTTTGGTGGTCTGACCAAGGGCGTTCTTTACGCACATGTCGGCTGGTTGTTCGACATTGAGCAGACTCCGATTCGCAAGTACGCACCAGATCTGCTGAAAGATCGCGACATCGTGCGCATCTCCAAACTGTTTCCACTCTGGATCGTCGTCAGCCTTGTCGCCCCCGCCCTCATCGGAGGACTTGTCACATGGTCTTGGCACGGCGCAATCACCGCTTTCTTCTGGGCCTCCCTCGTGCGCATCGCCTTGGTGCATCACGTCACCTGGTCGATCAACTCGGTGTGCCACGTGTGGGGTAAGCACCCGTTCAAGACCCGCGATAAGTCCGGCAACGTTGCGTGGCTGGCCTTCCTATCCGGTGGCGAATCGTGGCATAACTGGCACCACAGCGATCCCACGTCAGCGCGCCACGGAGTCTTGAAGTTTCAGATCGACACCAGCGCGCGCATTATCGAATTGTTCGAATGGTTCGGCTGGGCGAAGGATGTTCGATGGCCAAAGCCTGAGCGTATGGATGCACGTCGCATTCAGCCGACTTCCATCGTTGGCGCCGATCAGTGACCGACGCACGTTCGACCCGTAGCGAATCCGCGACGGATTCACGGCAGGATATTGACGTGGATCAGGATGAGAACACAGTCGAAACATCGGTTGCAGCTTCATCGCGACGTGATCGAAAGTCCAGTCGCGTTCGAATGAGTGGTCGTGAGCGACGTGAGCAACTTATCGATGTCGCCCGTAAACTATTCGCCGACAAGGGTTTTGAAGCCGTTACGATCGAGGAGATCGCTGCGAAAGCGAGCGTCTCCAAGCCCGTCGTCTACGAACATTTCGGCAGCAAGGACGGCCTGTACGCCGTCATTGTCGATCGAGAAATGAACCTTCTTCTGGGCATGGTTAGCGATTCGCTGACCGCAACCGAGCCGCGTGACCTTCTCGAACAAGCCGGCCGAGCACTCTTCGATTACATCGAGGAACGAAGCGATGGCTTTCGGGTATTGGTTCGCGATTCACCGGTGGCACAGAACACTGGCAACTTCGCATCTCTGCTCCGCGATGTCGCCAGTCAGGTAGAGGCACGCCTTGCCCAGGAGTTCGATCGCAAGGGATACCCGTCCAAGTACGCGCCGATGTACGCAAACATGCTCGTGGGCATGGTCGCTTTGACAGGTCAATGGTGGCTCGATGCACGACGACCAAAGAAGGATGAGGTGGTCGCACATGTCGTCAACCTCGCATGGAACGGCATCGTGGGCCTAGAGAAGAAGCCCCGGCTGATCACTTCGCGCCCCAAGCCGTAGGCATGTCGGTGGCGATGACTCCCGAACTCACAACCGATCGACTCATGCTTGAGCCGCTGCGTGTCGAGCACGCCGACGAGATGGTCGACGTTCTCGCCCCGCGCGAACTTTACGAGTACTACCCCAATCAGGAGTCCCCAACGCTTACCGAACTTCGGGCTACGTACATGCGCCAAACGCGCGGTCACTCACAGGACCAAACTCAGACGTGGCACAACTGGATCCTTCGTTTACAGGCAACCAACGAAGCCATCGGCTTCGTTCAGGTAACCGCAACGGGTGACATGGCTGAGATCGCATGGGTCCTCGGATTGCCATGGCAGGGAATGGGTTACGCCATTGAGGCTGCCCGCGCGGTCCGAGATAGCTGCCTACGCGGCGACACCGGCGAACAGATAGTCAGCGTTTTCTGCCACATCGCACCAACACATGTGAAGTCCCAGTCCGTTGCCCGAGCTCTAGGCATGCATCCGACCGGCCAGTGGCATGACGGCGAGATCCGTTGGGAGCACGATGAGACCTGAGGTATCTCGACGTCGAGATACTTGGCGTAGGCTGGTCATATGACTGATGGTTCGTTCACCCACCACGACGAGGTCGACGGCCTGGTACAGGCGTGGCGACGTGAGCGTCCTGATTTGGACGTAGCTCCGCTAGAGGTTCTTTCACGCGTGAGTAGATTGGCCCGTCATCTGGATTTAGCCAGACGGGAAGCCTTCGGAAGTCACGATCTTGAATCCTGGGAGTTCGACGTACTCGCGGCTCTTCGACGCGAGGGATCGCCCTACGCATTGTCCCCCGGTCGTCTTGTGCAACTCACACTCGTGACGAGTGGCACGATGACGAACCGCATTGACCGGCTCGAGTCGCGAGGCCTGGTCACGCGCTCACCTGATCCAAGCGATGGGCGAAGTGTGCAGGTGGTTCTTACTGATGAAGGTCGCTCAACCGTGGATGCAGCTCTCACCGACTTGTTGCGGCACGAAGAGATGATCCTGTCCGCCATCACCCCGCGACAGCGAGAAGAGCTCGCTCTACTTCTTCGCTATCTCACCGTTCCGTTTGAGCAGGGGCCAGAAGTCTGACCCGATGCTGCTCACGCGTCAGTCGAGCTCAGTTGCCAGTGCCATCCACTGCTCTTCAAGTTCATGACGTTCGGCGATGACCGCTCGCAGCTCAGCATCGAGCTTGCTGACTAGCTCATGGTTGGTGGCCGCATCAGCCATCGCGGCGTGAATTCGCGTCTCTTCCGTATCGAGTTTTTGCACGCGCCGCTCTACCCTCGTCAATTCTTTACGCGCGGTTCGCGCATCTCCACCAGTAAGGCGCGGCGCGTCCGTCGAACCACCCTCCGCACTTGAAAATCCCGACGACAACTTCAACGGTGCAGACGGCGATGCCAACCGGCGCTCAAGGTATTCGTCCACACCGCCAACGAGATGCAGGATCTTGCCATCACCGAGTAGGCCGTAAACGTTATCGGTCGTGCGCTCGAGGAAGTACCTGTCGTGGCTTACAACGATCAACGTGCCCGGCCACGTATCTAGCAGGTCTTCCAAAACCGTCAGCATTTCAACGTCGAGATCGTTTGTCGGCTCATCGAGGAGCAGCACATTCGGCCCGCCAACCAAAAGACGCAGAAACTGTAGTCGACGCAGCTCACCACCCGACAGATCACCGAGACGGGTGTGCAACTTATCGCCAACGAAGCCAAAGTTTTCAAGGAGTTGCTGAGCAGTAAGGGTGCGCCCCTTACCCAGATCCACGTACTCACTTTCGCGCTTAAGTGCTTCTAGGACGCGTTCCAATGGGTCAATTTCATTCAATGCTTGCGACAGGTGACCGACGGCAACGGTTTGACCAACGCGGATCCCGCCGGCTCGAACGTCGGGTGCTGCGGCAGTGTCGAGAACACCATCGTGAGCCGCCGAGAGCAGACGCAAAATCGTCGTCTTACCGGCACCATTCGGGCCCAGGAGCCCCACTCGATCGCCGGGACCAAGCCGCCACGTCTGATCCACCAAAACCGGATCGATTCCAACCGCCGGAGCAAGGGTGATGTCTTCGAGGTCATAGACCTGCTTACCTAGCCGGGCAGTGGCAAACTTCTCAAGCGCCAATCGATCACGGGGCGGGGGCTCATTGGCAATCAACGCGTTTGCAGCGTCGATGCGAAACTTCGGCTTACTCGTTCGCGCCGGAGCGCCACGTCGCAACCACGCAAGTTCCTTGCGCAACAGGTTCTGTCGACGATCCTCAGATGCTGCACCTTGACGTGATCGCTCGGCCTTGGCCAAGACGAACGCCGCATAGCCACCTTCGTATCGCTGAACAGATGCGTTAACGACCTCCCAGGTTTCCGTCGCCATCGCATCGAGGAACCACCTGTCGTGCGTCACCGCAACGACGGAACCGCGCCGCTGCGACAGATGCCCGGCAAGCCAAGTCACTGCTTCGACATCAAGATGGTTTGTCGGCTCATCGAGAACGAGCAGATCAGGGTCAGCAATTAAGACTCGGGCAAGGTTGGCACGTCGTCGTTCCCCGCCCGACATCGTCGACGTGCGTGTATGCCATGCGTCGGTGTAACCACCCGCCTCAACACCGCCGAGCAATCCACCGACGATCGATCTGATGCGCGCATCACTTGCCCACACGTGATCGTCGATATCACCGATGACAGTTGAGCGAAGCGTGTCGGCGGCGGTGAAATCATCAGCCTGATCGAGTATTTCAATCGTGGTGCCGCCGGCGCGAATGACCCTGCCAGCATCTACCGGCTCAAGTCCAGTGAGAACTCGGATCAGCGTTGTCTTGCCGCCACCATTTCGTCCGACAACACCGATTCGCGAGCCATCGGTAACCCCGACAGTGACATCTTCGAGAAGGGTGCGCGTACCAAGGGCTTTCGTAACGCTTTCAAGCGCTACGAGTGATGCTGAGGCCATTACGCGATACTCCGTGCGTCGATAACAGTGGCACCAAAGGCGGGTCCGGTGGCTCGCTTAACCGTGCGACACAGTCCAGTTGAAGTGAGCGCGACCGCGATATCGAGAGCATGAATGTTGTCGCGGGCCAGAAAGGCGCACGTTGGTCCACTGCCGGACACGATCGACCCAAGGGCGCCGGCATCCTTGCCGGCCCGCAGCAATTGATCGAGCGAGGGGCGCAGGTATTTCGCGCCCATCTGCAGATCATTCGAAAGAGCGGCTCCAACAGCCTTGGCGTCGCCAGCGAGCAGCGCCGACATCAACTTATCCGGAACCTTTGGCTCTTCGACCTCGACGCTAGCCAGATCACGTAGGTAATCAACGCTGCGGTACACGTCCGGTGTTGATAGACCCTCGTCTGCCAGAGCCAAAACCCAGTAGTAGTCGCCCCGGACGAGGGCCGGGGTGATGACGTTACCCCG
>JBAXUN010000031.1:0-22143 GCA_037129655.1 Actinomycetes bacterium | reverse complement strand
ATTGATGTTGATCCACAGTTGCTTCTCGACTACCTCGGTCCATTTGCCGAACCAGCGGCCCACGAGGAGTTCACGTTCTCTCGCGACTGGATGCGTGAACAGTTCAATCGTGTCAACGATCCACGTCGTCCCGACTTCAACGTTGGATTCAAAATCAACCTTCCACCGTCGTACATGCTCCTACATCGAGTATGGCTCGGCGGTATCGGAGTTCTGTCACAAATGGGCGCAACGGTACCCATGCGGGGAGAGCTCGAACGCTGGGTGCCATCCTTCGTAGCGTGACGCAACGCATTCCGGCATGGCTTCTGGCCGTAGCCTCCATGGTCATCGTGCAAATCGGTGCGGCTTTGGCCACAACTCAATTTGAGCTCCTTGGCCCAGCTGGCACAGCATGGTTACGACTCACCGCCGGTGCGCTGATCTTCTTGTGTCTTGCTCGACCCACCTTGTCCGACTACAGCCGACGAGATCTGCAATTTGCGGTGATCTTGGGCGTTGTCAGCGGGCTAATGACTGTGGCATTCCTGTGTGCACTTGAGCGGATTCCACTCGGCACCACCGTTGCCATCGAATTCCTTGGCCCGCTCGGCGTTGCAGTCGCACGATCACATAGCCGACGAGCACTGATCTGGCCGCTGTTGGCCTTCATCGGGGTCGTTGCCATCACCCAGCCATGGACCGGCGATATCGACCCCCTTGGGCTCCTGTTCGCGTGCATCGCCGGAAGCGGATGGGCCGCCTACATCGTGCTCACACAGAGAGTCGGCGATGTCTTCGCCGGCCTCAAAGGACTCGCCATCACGATTCCGATCGCCGCTGTCGTCTCAGCTTTCGTCGGTGTGCCCCAAGCGTGGGGGCACATCACCCCAGCAATACTCATCCAGTCGTTCGGGTTGGCGTTACTCATGCCCGTCCTTCCATTCGCCTTAGAGCTCGTCGCCCTACGACGGCTCACCACAGCAGCGTTCGGCACCTTGATGGCACTAGAACCGGCCCTAGGCACCGTGTTTGGCGTCCTGCTACTGAGCCAAATCCCTGACTTTCTGCAAGTCGTAGGGGTGGCTTTGGTCGTCGTCGCCGGCGTAGGTGCCGAGCGGAGCGGACATCGAAACCCGAACGAACACGAGGTGATCGCTCCGCAGATTACGTAGCACTCCGGTCAACCGGCGACGAGCGCTACCAGTACTGCTCGTCGATACCGCTTTCAATACTGCGTAGATTCTCCCGTGAGCAATTCGGACAGAAGCGACTCTCACGCCCGTCCTGTCTGGAACTAGTCCACATCAAGATGGCCATCGCTCGATCAGGAGCACGTTCGTCGGGATGGGCACCGCAGTGGGCACACGTCATGGTTACTGTCATGAGGGAACTCCTAAATAGAGGAAGCCGGGTCCTTCATCACGCCAAGAAACACTTAGTGGATCTAATGCAGTATGAAGTGCCAATTGCCACGAACCGCGGATTGACTCGTTTGCAGTTTCAAATCCGTGATCAGCCGTGAGCAGAATTAGTGTCTGATCGAGAATCCCCTTTGCCTCAAGAAGATCAAGAAGAGCCACTAATCGTCGATCGCAATCACGTAAGCCATCGAGGGCGATGTCAGAACGAGGACCCCCCGCGTGATGGGCGGCATCGGTCGCATACTGCGACCACCAGGTGACCACCGGCCACTCATCCGGCGGGTTAGAGAACAGCCCCGTGATGGTGTTCAAGCCAAGCAGATCGATGGCGGAGTAAAAGTCAAAGTCATCGTCTTGAAGACAACGCTGACGTGTCACTAGATCCGATTGTTTCGGATCTGGTAGCAGCGTTCGGATCATCGAAAGGAAGTCCCGCGATTGCGCACTTTCAGCCTCGCCCGGATCGGCTGCGTCGCCGGCGGCCAACGCAGCTCGAACCAGACCGAATGTTGAGGCCCACGAACCACGTTCGGTCATCTCATTGACACTCGCCGTTCGAACACCCGGACGCACACTCGTCACTGCTTCGAACAATGTTGTGACACCCGGACGGTACAACTCGAATACACGATGCCACGTAGCAGCATCGTTCGGAACAACGCGTTGATTGGTATCGCGGTCGTAGTAGACATTGCCAATCACGCCGTGACGGCCGGGTCCAACGCCGGTCAACACACTCGTGTGATTGACCAACGTGAGACTAGGAAATTCTGCAACGGCGCCGCCCGCGAATGCACATCCGCGTTGAAGTAGCCGCGCGATACCTGGCAACTCACCTTGCTCGGCCAACTCAAGCATCGAGCCGCAATGTGCACCATCCCAGAGCAATCCGATGACATACGTTGCCGAGCGTTCAACGAAATCTCCGAGGATCACTCCATCGAGGTCAGCAAGTGACTGCGAATCAACGCCAGCGACCCACGCCAATGTGGGCATCACATCGACGAGCCGCACGTAACCATCGATCGTTCCGCGGCGTGTAACTCCTGCACCCGACAGGATCATGGGGGCTCTGGACTGGATCACATTGAGAGAACCGTGCTCGCCGAGATGGCCGCCCTCATCAGGGAAATAATGTGCGGACGTGTGGATGATCGCGATATCGGGACTGCGCCGATCAGCAAAGAAGGACGAGAGCCGCAGCCAAGGGAGCGGATAAGCATTGTCCTCATGGTGCGGAGAGGCGTTCGAAACTTCCGCACTGTACGGAAGGAATGCCATCGGATCGGTCGAGGGCAGTGGATGGCGTCCCTCAATGACGTTGCCGTCTGGCGTCTGGGCAGAAAGTTCAGCAACACCAGCATGATCGGCGACATAGACATAGGTTGGACGGCCCGCCTCGTCACGCTCGATCGACGGCCACGCGATGAGATCGATGAGTGGCGCAAGTTCCGGTGCGCGCAGCGCTGCAATTGCTGCATCTCGAGCATCGGTCAACGTTGACGGCACGCTGTGATTCTGCCCGAGCAACATGTATGAACCGTGTAACCCGGCCGCGAAGAGTCTGTGGACATCTTCGCGGCCGGGTTAACTACGCAGTGACGCGGAGCGAAACCTGCACAGTTCGCGCAGCTTCGCGCGCTTCACGTACACGGCGCTCGGCTCGCACCAAGCGCTTTTGAGCCCGTGCGGCCCGGCGCAGGTTTTCAACCTGGGCGCGGGCCAACCGTTTCTCTGTTTCGTACCTTTGCTGTTCTTGATGGAAATACATGATCAAACTCCCCCTGTTAAATCCTGCTACTTAGGCAGCCGCCCCATCCCGTTGCGACGGAATCGACGCGGCCTGCGATGCATTCGTGGTGTGAATGCTGGTGCCGGACTCGCCATGGGCCGATAGACGCTCGGCAAGCTCAGCTTGTGCCATCGCTGTGGTCAGGTGAGCATCCTTACGCGGGCGGCCGGGCCGACGCTTTCGGGCGACAACCTCACCTTGCTCGAACACTTCACCACCCCAGACTCCCCATGGTTCGCGTCGCGCAATTGCGCCTGCGAGGCACTCCTGCGACAACGGGCACGCACGACAGAGCGTCTGTGCTCGCTCGACCGTCGGGAGATCCTGGGCAAACCACAGTTCAGGATCATTCGTCCGACATGGAGTCCGAACCTCGAAAGCCCACACGGGCTCCACTGTCATGAGGTCACCAGACAGCACGCTCCAGTCAGTGCTGGATACCGTGTCCACCGCCATGGTGACTCACCTCCTTCCACCTCTCACGTCACCCGCAGGATCTCCGCGGGCACCTCGTGCAGTGCTGGTCGTACACAAACCGCGTGATGCCGGTAGGCGACGGTCTGACCGTGCTTGCTAACGTCCCGTGGTACTGAACGTCTTTGCTTGACGAACGCGGACGGCAAATCTTCGATTTTGAAAACACAAAGGCCGCGGTTCCCAATCGGAATCCGCGGCCTCGAGGTATCTATGACTTACCTAGATATACCTCGAGACTCACAGTTAAACGATGGGACTACGTTTGCTGCATCCGCAGTACGCATGGAACGACGGGCATCCGCAACCAGATAAGCCGGCTTGACCGCGCCCAATGTGCGCGCCGCGATCACGAGCGTTGCCACGATCGCAGGCACGACAAGGAGGATGCCCGTCGCCATGTGTGTCCATGTGGACATAGCCGGTCACCTCCCTTCGTCCAACGTCTCGCCGGTCAGCAAAACGTCGCGCTCGATGCGCTTTTACGAGGTTGACACATCCGGTTACCGGGACGCAAGTTAATTTCGGAGCGTTTTGTGGATCGCTACGGGGACGACTCGCCGTAGCTAGCAAGTGGCGGGTCGTCGCCGTTGACAAGGGCGATGAGACATTGCCCGTACTCATCAAGTTTGCGAGCACCGATACCGGGCACCGCGATGAGTGCGGCTGCTGTAGTCGGAAGTTCCGTTGCAACGTTCTCAAGAGTCGCGTCGGAGAAGACAACAAATGCCGGAACTGAGCGACGAGCGGCTTCAAGCTTGCGCCACGCCTTGAGCCGATCGAATAAATCCTCGTCGTAAGACGCCGGACAGTTACGACAACGTCCGCGAGCAGACTCCGGACCAGTGACCAAGGCCATGCTGCAAACCCGACAGCGGGCCGGGCCACGGCGACGAACACGGTCAGACTTCTTGGAGCCCGAACCTTTGATGACCCCTGACTGCACGTCGGATGCAACCGCATCAGAACCAAAGGCGGCACTCAGGAACGGCGATGGATCACGTCGCTGACGGCCTGAACGAGTTCGTGCCCATGACAGGGTCAAACCATCACGAGCGCGGGTACACGCAACGTAGAAGAGCCGACGTTCTTCCTCAACTCGCTCAGGGGTATCGGCGTACTGAATGGGAAATGTTCCATCCACCAAACCAACAACGAAGACGGCTTCCCATTCGAGTCCTTTGGCCGCGTGCACCGTGGATAGCGTGACACCATCTGCCGTTGGCGCTGCCTGGCTTGCTGCACGAGTATCGAGATCCTCAATGAGATCGACCAACGTGGCATCTGCGGACGCAGCGGCGAGATCGTCAGCGAGTGTCACCAAGCGAAGCAAGTTCTCCCAACGCTCACGCACCGCACCCGTGCCGCTCGGCGGTGTTGGCGTCCAATTCATTGCCGACAGCACCGCGCGGACATCATTCGAGAGATCCCCTGAGGAACTGGCCCCGCGCGCCGCACCACGGATTCGGGTGATCGCCTCACGAATCTCAGCTCGTTCGAAGAAGCCCGATTCCCCGCGCAGCACATAGGAAATACCGGCTTCCGTCAATGCTTCTTCAAAGGCTTCTGACTGGGCGTTGATGCGATAGATGATCGCGATGTCGCGAGCCTGTGTGCCCTTCGCCATTAGGACTGCAATGTCTTTGGCGGCACCTGAAGCCTCACCGGCCTCATCGTCGAAGACGCGGCGTTTGGGCTCTGGGCCGCCCTCACGAGTAGACCGAAGATCGAGCCGTAGCTTAGCTTCTGCACCCGTTGCACTTGCCAGAACTCGATTGGCCAAAGCCACAATTTGCGGAGTCGAACGATACGACCGCACAAGCTTTGCCTGCGTTGCGTGGGGGAAGCGATCCTTGAAATCCAGTAGATACGAAGAGTTCGCGCCGGTGAACGTGTAGATCGTTTGACTGGCATCGCCAACGACGCACAGATCGTCGCGATCACCAAGCCACAGATCGAGGAGTCGATGCTGGAGTGGATTGACGTCCTGATACTCATCCACTGTGAACCACCTATAGGCCTTATGGACTTCATCGCAGATGTCTGGCCGAGTGTCGAGCATGCCTACCGTTAACAGCAACACATCTTCAAAGTCGATAACACCAGACTGTGATTTGCGGTCCTCGTAGTCCTCATAAATCGAAGCGATGTTGTCGTGGGTGAGATCACCAGGCGGTTGACGGCGGGCGGCGCCGGCTGCCGCTACGTAGTCGCGTGCAGCAACCTGTGAGGACTTAGCCCACTCGATTTCAGACGCCACATCGCGAATCACACTTGGCTCAGGGAAGCCCGCTTGCCGAATCAACGGTGCCAAAAGCTTCGTTTTCGACGCCATGATCTCCGGTGGTTGCCCACCAATCACCCGTGGCCAGAAGTACCGAAGTTGACGCAATGAAGCCGAGTGAAAAGTACGGGCCTGAACGCCCTGGGCACCAAGCTCGGCAAGACGATGGCGCATCTCCCCGGCTGCTCTGGCTGTAAAGGTGACAGCCAAACTTCGGCGCGGATCATGTTGACCTGTCAAGACCCCGTAGGCAATGCGATGGGTAATTGCGCGAGTTTTACCTGTTCCGGCTCCGGCCAGAACAACCACCGGACCGGATAGTGCCAGGGCTACCTCGCGCTGCTCCGGATCGAGAGCGTCAAGGATCGAATCGGGCGTGATCGCAACCGGGGATAGACGTGTCTGAACCACGGGTTCGGTTTGCCCGTCGAACATGCCAAGGTCATCGCTCACGTACGTATCTTTGCAGCCAGCGCCGACACCTGCTGACGGCCCTGTGAATGAAGGCTCGCTGAGCACTGGGTAAGGTCGTTGGTGTCGGATCGGGAATGCATAGCGACTCCGGATCGTTGATGATGGCAGTTACAGCCGACCACGAATAACGAGGTGCACCCCATGTCCGTCACGATGTACTCCACCACCTGGTGCGGCTACTGCCAGCGTTTGAAAGCACAAATGGGCCGCGAAGGCATTGAATTCACCGAAGTGGATATTGAGTTAGACCCAGAGGCCGCCGACTTCGTGATGTCCGTCAACGGTGGCAACCAGACTGTGCCCACGCTACTTTTCCCCGACGGCACGGCTGCGGCAAACCCGAGTATCAACGAGGTAAAGAGCCGACTCGGCCTGGCTTAACGTGCCGTGGCAAGCTCTCGCATCGACACCGATGTAGATACGTCATCAGATACCGGAATGACTGCTCTGAATACAGATCCGCGAGACGGCAATGACGATAGCGACCAGCCAGCTGTGAGTCGGTCATAGATGTTGCTACCCAGCCCTGGAGTCAGTTCTTTGGCGATTCCTAACCCATCGTCCAGCACGGTTAGCGTCAAGTGTTGAGGTCCGAGCTCATGAAGATTCACAGCTATGGCTATGACTCGTGCGCGACCGTGCTTGCGGGCGTTCATGACGGCTTCTTCAACTAGTTGAACAAGCACGTAGTTCAGATCTGAATCGGTGTCGAGTGTCACCTGCGCCTCAGGACTTACCGAAGAGGCAACGCTGATCACACCGGCCCATTCCCGCTCGAAGAATGTCAGCAGTTCGTCATACGACAGGCGCGGTGCGTCGAGGTGAGCGGCATGCTCAATTTCAGCCTCAATGCTACGAAGAAGTTCCAGAACCTTGCCGTAAATCTGGTCTCGATACTCAGGATCAGTGTGTCTTGGATCATCAATACTTTGGCGAATGGTCATGCTTGCAAGAGCTAGTCGCCCTTGGATCGGGCCGTGAAGGACAGTCGCCAACTGCAAGCGAATGCGCTGCCCTTGAATATCACGCGCCGATTTGATGTGTTCAAGCGCAGCGATCGAAGCTTTCAGCTCTGCAGCGGCTCGCATTTTTGCAGTCACTGAATAGTTAACCAACCAAACTCCGACCAGTGAGCCCACCATGTGGACGGTCATCGCGAACGGGGCAACCGGTGCGGGATCACCCCTTCCTGCCGCCCACAGGGACACCATGATCGAAGAAAAGGTCACCAAAACCAGTACCAACAGCCCGACGCTCAAGGCAGCTGGGCCCGAGCGATCCGAAACTCGGCTCGCGACAGATCGCCCCACGAACAGGATCATGGCAGTCAGGGTGCACAGAAGTGTCACGCGTTCGATGAGAGCCAAAGATGGGACTTCATACGTTCCAAATCCGAAACGTAGAACTAGAAACACGACAATCACTGGGACCGTCGGCGGAATTACCGTGAGCCAACCATGCAATGGATTGCGACCAGTCGCCCGCTCCGCACGATCCGATTCGCTGGACGATTCATTAGGTTCCTGAGTCTCAACATCGTAGGCAACGAGCCGGCTTAGCTGCCTCACGTTGGATGACCCAAGCGATTGGATACTGTCCGCAAGTCGCCCCTGTTGGATTGGGTCTTCAGCGTGTCCAGACATAGCCCGCACATCGGAAACTAGCGAGCGAAGTCTCGGCTCTAACTCATTCCTGACGAGCTCCATGTAGCGCGACCGAAGCATTTCAACGTACTCAGCTGATCTACTACCGGCCACTTTGAGTGCATCGGTTGCTCGTTCGATGGCACCATACGCACGATTCGTCTCTCTCAAAGCGACGACGAAGATAGTCATCAAGAGCGCGCGAAGAGTGAACGCGATTGCGTATCGAAACGTATCGCGCTCCAATACCTCAGAGCCATCACCACCGCCGTCTACGACGCGGATCCAGGTATCACTGGCCAGATACGCCGCAGCTCCGACAACCATCCAGAACGCCAGCGTCGCGGTCAGCGACGGGGGAGATACGTGCCGATCGCGAAAGATCGAGACACTCGCCAGCCACAACATCGCAACGCTCACAAGTGCGCCGAATGCTGCAGCAACAAGTGACGGTGCCAGTTCAAGTTCGCTCATCACATGGGACATCAGCGTGGTCGCCGTGAACGGCGTCAATATCGCCCAGATCCGAAACGCGGTTACCGATTCACCGAGCCGCACGTCGAGATCGGCCATCACCGGCCAGAAGCGTTTGCGCAACCAGTTCATTTCACGTAGACGCGCCCTGATCTCATAAGCATCGCGGCGGCGATCCACGGGTTTACTGACTCATCGGCATTTACCCCGAGCGCTTCGAAAGCTTTCTCGATAGCCAGTTCGGCCGCACGCTCAGAGACATCGAGTTCGTTAGCGATCGCCGACGTGGACATTCCCAGCGAGATCAGTCGCAGTATCGATGCCTGCTTTTCAGTGACGGCAATGCGGCCATCAGAAATCACGGAAGGTTGTTCTACATCTCGCGAGGTATCGATCGCGAGCAAGATCGCGTCGTAGACATCAGAAACGGCTCGAAGATCAGACTTGACCAAGTAAACCGAGCCCTCTGGAATCGGCGTCCCACGGCCGACGGCCAGGATGTGTGACGCATGTGCGCTGAGCACAATTCGTCCGATCCACGGGCGACGCTCGGCAAGCAGGAGGAGCAGTTCGGCGCCATCGGGCCCAGGCCCTAGATCAAGGTCCGTCACAACAGCATGCGGATCAAATGAGTCAATTTCCTTGAGAGCCTGCGCGACACTCGAAACAGTGACGACCTCGGCACTCACAGACAGAGCATCACCGAGCACGCTGCGCGCAAATTCATCGTCATCGACCAAAAGCACACGCAGTCGGAAATCGTCTTCAATAACCCGAAGGTGCCCACGGCCGCTCAAACTTTCGGCATTCGCTGGTTCTCCCAGCTTTACCGATTCGAAAACGGTCATCGCACTCCCTAAGACAGCCATCACTCGTGAATCCAGATCACGACTAAGACAATTAGGCTGCATTCCGATCAGCGACACAACCGCTCATCACCCCTTATGAGCAGTGGATAACTAGGACTTGAACTTCCCGTGCATTTGTTCCCCCAAAGGGCCTAACTCGAACCGCAACCGGCCTACGGACGCGACCAAGATCCATCTAGTTCCGCACCAAACCAGTCTTCGATAAGTCGTCGAGCGATAGAGACAGCTGGCGGGACGCGCACAGATCCATCAGCACATCCTGCAGCCAACTCGTCGCGAGAAAACCAGCGCACTTCGACAATTTCTGAACCATCGGGTCTGGCATCGGGTGAACCTGCGGCCAATCGAGCCCTATATCCAAGCATGAGGCTCGCGGGGAACGGCCATGGCTGCGAGCCAAGGTACGTCAGGGAGTCAACGTGCACTCCGGCCTCCTCGAAAAGTTCACGGTGAACTGTCATCTCTGCAGATTCACCCGCCTCAACGAATCCGGCGAACGTGGAGAAAAAGCCCTGTTCCCAATCAACCCGGCGACCTAGCAAGGCCCGATCAGCATCATCGGTAATCAACACGATGACAGCTGGATCAGAACGTGGAAAATGCTGCGAATTGTCCTGTGGACATTTACGGGACCAACCGGCCTGATGAGGCTGCGATGCCACCCCACATCTGGGACACATGGGATGCGCTCGATGCCAGTTCGCTAGCGCAGCAGCGGCCACAAAGAGCCCTGCATCGCGCGCATTGAGTTCAGCGCCGCACTCACGCAATCCGCTCCACTGCTGCTCAGCTAGAGCCTCCGGCCGCGGTTCGTCATCGTTGAGTAGCACGCCGACGTATGCCTGGTCATCGGATCCAACACCTAGTAGGACGCGCACTCCGCCGCTCGGCACTTCGTCAACGTCGTGAAACACCAATCCAATTCCTGACGGAGACGGCGCGACCAGAGCCTGTCCGCGATGCACGACGAGAAACGCAGTTGTCGAGCGCGTTTGAACCGAAGCCCACCACGTTTCATCATCTCGAAGATGCTCGGATCGATCGATCTCAGCTCGAGCTAGGGCCAGCTGTGTCATGAGTTCGGTGGTCACAGGTCAGACTTTACGTCGCCGCGTCAGCACCCGCTCAAGCAGAGGCCACGGCGAGTGAGCACGCCGACACCTCCATGGCATGCGAGGATCGAGGTATCACTTGTACTTCTGAGGTAGGGATATGCGTCGCTTCATCGGCCAGCTGACGGGTGTGCGTTTAATCGCCGCCACGTGGGTCTTGCTTTACCACTACCAACCAGTCCTCGCCACGATGCACCTGCTCGTCCCCGGCGTGCATGATGTTCTTCGGGTCGGCCGCTTGGGCGTGGATCTGTTCTTCGCACTGTCGGGATTCATCTTGACGCACACCTACCTGACGAAAATGGGCCCAGAACTCAGTTGGTCGAAGACCCGACACTTCCTGTGGTTGCGACTAGCGCGCATCTATCCAGTGCATTTCGTCATGCTCAACGTCGCCGGACTTGCCGTCTTAGCGCAGATGAAGTTCGGGGGTGCAGATGCTGCTGCCCGCAGTTGGCTCAATCCGACGGACTATGTCAAGCAGGTACTTCTGATCCAGGAGTGGGGCCCGAATCCGACGCGCGGCTGGAACTTCCCGGCCTGGTCGTTGTCCATGGAGTGGCTCGCGTACCTGCTGTTCTCGTTCTTGGTGCTGTTGCTGTTCCGGATGCACAACCAACTCTCGACAAAGATGCTGGGACTGCTCTGGGGTGCGTCCCTACTCCCCCTGTTGGCCTACGGAATCTTCTACAGCAGCGACCCGTACTACATCTCAGGGTGGGGTTCGACGATTCGCATCCTGACCGAATTCACCGCCGGCGGCATTACGCTGCTGATCGTTCAGCGCTTCACCGAGCAAACACCACATGGCCCCAAGCGTCGAGTTGAACGACTAGCCACCACACTCTCGGTGGCATTCCCGATTGCGATTGTGCTCGCCTCTTTGATCTTGGGTCATGTTCCAAGCCTTCAGTGGACGACGGCTGATTTCCCAGACATGTCGAATGCCGCTGATCTGCCACCAAAATGGCATCTGATGCTGGTGCCGTTACTGATCGCATGGATCGGGTCCCTAGCACTGACCAGCCGCGGCCCGTCCAAATTCCTGTCCAAGGACAAAGTGATCCTTGGCGGCTTCATCTCGTTCTCGCTCTACATGACCCACACGGTGTGGTACGGATTGTGGCGCGCGGTGATGACGAAGTTGAACATCGACGGAGGACTTCTTTACGCGCTAGGCGGTATAGGCCTTTTCATTGGCGCTTTTGTCATCGCGTGGCTCATGTGGAAGTTCGTCGAAGAGCCAGCACGAGAGTGGATGCGTGCACGCTCTGGCGAGACAGCAAAGCCGGTTGAAGAAGCGGCGCGAGCGTAACCACGTGACCATTCGATTCGCAACGTTCAACCTCCTGCACGGCGTACCAATTCTTGGCGCGACGGCAACTAGCCAACAGCCCGTTGCCGCAATGCCACCCGGCGACGATGCCTTACTTCGAGAGGCCGTGTGCGCTATCAACGCGGACATCATCGGCCTTCAAGAAGTCGACGTTTGGCAACCACGCAGTGCAATGGCACACCAAGTGGAGTCGGTCGCTCACGCTCTCGGCGCAGAGCATTGGCTTTTCGCCGCGTCAGTCTCCGGAACACCCGGCGAGCAAGGCTGGACATCTGGTTCTGACTCGCACATCCACGGCTCGGCTGATGCCGGGCACGCTATCGAGCAAACACCGCTGTACGGGGTCGGACTCGTTTCACGCTTGCCGGTGCTCTCGTGGCAAACCGAGAGGTTCGACCCCGCTCCGCTGAGCCTGCCCCTGATGGTGCCGTCGCAGCCACGCCCGCGCTTTATCAAAGTGGCAGATGAGCCACGTTCCGCGATCGCGGCGGTAATCCAAGGCCAGCATGGGGTTTTCACGGTTGCCACCGCGCACCTGTCTTTCGTACCCGGTTACAACGTCAAGCAGTTGAGACAACTCAGAACGTGGCTCGCAGGGCTTCCCCGACCTTTGATTGTGATGGGTGATTTCAACCTGCCCGGCAATCTTCCAGCGCGGATCACCGGCTACACCTCGCTAGTGAAGCAGGCCACCTACCCGTCTATGCGACCAACCGCTCAACTCGACCACATCCTCGCTGACGGACTCATGCCGTCGGCGATTGCGAGCCCAGCGGTGGTGCAACCGTTGTCGGTTAGCGATCACGCCGCTGTCAGCATTGATCTCGATCTATAACCGCGAACGTCTCAGCTGTCAGAAATCTTCTTGCTCTCCAGCGAGAATCGCTTCCAACTGTTGACGATCAGGCAGATCATCGAACGATACGACGGCACCATCGCGGACATAGACGAAAGCCGCGGCGACATGATCAAGCGGAACATCCATTAACTCGGCGTACGCAATGCGATAGATCGCCAACTGCAACGGATCAGAGTCGTGCCGTCGCGACGTCTTCCAGTCAATGACCTCATAGAGCAACTCGCCATCTGCAGAGTGCGAGGAAAAGACAGCATCGATTCGTCCGGGCACAACACGACCATTGAGCACCAGCGTGAAATCCACTTCAATGGCCACTGGAGTGCGATCGGCAAATGACGAGCGCAGGAATGCCTCCTGCATCGCTTCGACATCAGCATCACTGTCGACGTCGGGATCGGCCGAACCAGGTAGATCGTCGGGGTCAAGTAGCGGCCTAATCCCGTAGTGCGCTTCAACCCACGCGTGAAACTTAGTGCCTCGCCGAGCGGCACCTGCTGGTGGAGTTGGCATCGGACGAGCGAGCCGTCGAGTGAATCGCTCGGGGTTGTCAGCGAGCCGAACTACATCCGATGCTGACAGTGATTGTGGCAGCGGCACGATTCGCTTCTCGGAGCGCTCCCGTGAGCGCTCTTCTAACAAAAGGGCAATATCGTCATCCCAGCCACGAAGACGCTCAACATCGGGCCCGGCCAACCCGTCGAGTAGTGCAGTTGCGCTGGTATCGGCACTCTCGTCGTATTCAGCACGTAGGTCATCAATTGATAGCCCAAGATGCGCATGGACTTCAGCGGCAGCCTGCCAGCGACGATCCTGCACATCACCATCGGCGGCGGGAGGCCATTGACGCTCGTACGTTACGTCCAGCGCAGGATTCGTGTCGTCGTCGTCAGGCTGCTCTGCCCATTCGTCGACCTCACCGGCCCCTTCAATGCACATATCGCGCAGGGCAAGTAGGTATTCCGAAGGCCCCCGCCGCCGGGTCTGATGTGGACCCCACCACGAGCCACAGGCGATCAGGAGTCGTTCAGCCCTGGTGACGGAAACGTATGCCAAGCGGCGTTCCTCGTTACTTTCAAGGTCACTGCACTGCTGCTTGAACAGCGCCTCACCCTTAGTCGTCACATCACCGAAAACGGGTAGAGAGGCCGCATCGCCACGAAGGGCGTAGGGAAGAACCCCCGGATTCGATGGCCAACGTCCCCGGCCACGCTCCGACGGAAAGACCTTGGCGGTCATTCCCGGGATTACGACAACCGGCCATTCCAAGCCCTTGGATCGATGCACCGTCATGAGGGAGATTGCCTGTGGCGCGGTGGGACGATCAAGTTCGGGAACTCGATCGAATCGCTCAGCAAGTCGAAGCCAAGACAGAAACGCAGTGAGGCTGGCGTCGCCTTCGACATCGGCAAAGCCCGCAACCAAGTCGGTAAATGCAGCGAGGTTCTCAGCTCGGCCGAGCGCGGCCACTTCGGGGGATGCAGCCATTTCAATATCGAGACCGGTAGTCACGATGGTGCGGTGCACTAAGTCTGGGAGCGGTTCACCGATCCCCCGACGCAAGTATCGAATTTCTGCCGCAAGTTGCTCACACCGCACTAGTGCGGCCGGATCGTATCCAAGGTCGCCAGGATCCTCTATCGCATCGAGCAGAGATATGACATCGGCTGGATCAACACCGCTAACGGCACCATCGAGTCGCGCTTCGAGCGGTGCATCATTCGGGATTCGCGCATTACCGGCAAGGCTGTTGGCTCGCTCACCGAGGAGCGCGAGATCACGCGCACCAATGCGCCAGCGCGGCCCTGTCAACAAACGCACGAGTGACGGATTTGCCGCTGAGTCATGCACAACATCGAGAATCGCGATCACTTCAGCAACCTCTGGAAGTGCAAGTAAACCGTCGAGGCCAACGACGTCAACGGGTAAACCACGATCAGAAAGTGCTCCGATCATTGGCCCGAGATCCTTGTTATTGCGTGCCAGCACTGCAATCTCGTGCGGCGAGGTGCCGCTATCGACCTGCTCTTTGATCCGATCCGCTGCCCACGCCACCTCATCGGCGAACGTCGGGAGTAGTGCGATGCGAAGTGCGCCAGGTGGCTTGCCTGCCTCCGGCGAGATCAATGGCGCGACGTCGTGCAGTTCCCGAAGGGACTCACTGAGGGCATTGGCTCCGCGCAAAATGTTGACACCGGATCGACGGTTTTCCTGAAGCGTGTAGACATGCGACTCACGCCCATCTAACAACGGGAAGTGCTCGGTGAAGTCGTCGATATTGGCCACACTCGCCCCCCGCCATTCGTAGATGGCTTGTAGTGGATCGCCGACGGCCGTTAACGGGTGGCCCGCACCGAACAATCCTGTCAACAGCATTCGTTGGGCAACGGAGGTGTCCTGATATTCATCGAGAAGTACGACGCGATACTGATCGCGCAGAAGTTCACCAACCTCTGGGAACTGCGTGGCCAACCGCATTCCGATCAGCATCTGATCAGAAAAATCCAACACGTCACGTTTGCGCCGAGCTGTTCGATACTCGTCAACGAGATTCGAGATTTCAATTCGCCTGCTTGAGTTTTCGATCACCTCGTCAACCAGCTTTATACGGCGTGGTCGGCTGTTCGCTATTTCATCGGTAGAGCGCTGGAGTTCAGCATCGAACTCGCGTAGCCGTTCTGGTTCAACGTCGTGCTCAGCTAACTCGGCATCCAACTTACGCAGATGGGTAACCACCGTGTCGGGCGCATACCCCATCGCAGACAGGTCACGACGAGTGCGTGTGACCGTACGAAATGCGAGCTGAATCGATGCAGCTTCCGTTAAGACGCTGCTGCCTGGCTCGACCCCGAGTCGCAAGCCGTGTTCGGCGATCAACCGTCCAGCGAAGGCGTGATAGGTGGAGATGGTTGGCTCGCCGATCTCATCAAATGGCACACCGTGCATGTCGTCTGACAGTCGGCGTAGAGCCGAACGCACCCGCACCTGCAATTGAGCTGTGGCCTTCGTGGTGAAGGTCAGCCCAAGGATCTGCTCAGGACGCACCTGATCCGTCGCCACAAGCCAGACCACTCTGGCCGTCATCACCGTCGTCTTACCCGTGCCAGCTCCTGCCTTGATGACAAAGGGTTCAAGGGGTGCAGTGATGGCAGCACTTTGTTCATCACTGAATTCGATCCCGAGCAGGCGGCGAAGATCGTCAATGGTGAACGATGATGAAGCAGCGGATGGCGTCAGGCTCACGGGATTACCTCGCGTCCCTCGTCCTGCGCAGGGCAGGTAACGCGGAATGAACAGCTATCGCAGCGCGACGAGGTAACAGCCGGGAACTGTTCGGACCGAACAAGTGCATCAGCTGATTCAAGTGCTTGCTCGACCCAGCGGTTGTCCGGGTCTAAGGGCCGCTGCCCTTGCACTTTGGGAAGGTCTTTTCCAAGGCGTAGAAGTACGAGTTCGGCTCCGCCAACTGACGGGGGCGTTCCCACGGGAGGCAGCGCGGCCGACGCACGAACTGCCTCCGGGATCTCATCTAGAGCACCATGCTCGACGGCGAGTTGGTAGAGCCCCAACTGCTGATGGGTTTCTATTTTCTCTTTTGACTCTGGATTGCGCTGCGTCTTGAGATCGACAATGTGTACCGAACCGTCAACAGTAACTTCGACGCGGTCGAACGAACCTCGCAGGTGAACACCATGTGCGCCAATAGGAATCGTCAGATCAAATCCCACTTCACTGCCGATCAGTTGGCGTTCTGGACGACCCTTATGCCAGGCCACAAACCGGCCTAACGCATCGACAGCCGAACTGCGCTCTGCGGCCGAGTACCAGGCCGCCTCGTAGCCAAGCTCACCCCACACTCGATCTATGTATCCCGTCAGGACTGCCTCTTCAGCAGGAATGTCCTCGCGGGCAACGGCATCGGCAAGTTCATGAATGATTGACCCGAAGCCCAGGGCAGTGCTTCGACTCACGTCCGCGTGTACTTCATGCTGAAGAAACCATCGGAGCGGGCAATCACCGATCGACGACAGCTGACTACCCGAAAAATCCAGCGGCACAGTCGGGGGTCGAATCGGCGTTGGTGATACCGTCGCCAACTTCATGCCCCACCACTGATCCGGATGGGCATGTGTGACAACGGGGCGACCATCAGCAGTGACGGCCGAAGCTAGGACGGCCAGTCGACGAGCCGCGGCATGCCGAAGATTCGGCTCCAGCGCTGGATCAACAGATGCCATCCGCAGTGAAGCAACGAGACCCGAAACCGATAGTGGGCGCGCTGGACGCCCAGACACGTGCTCAGCAGCGGTTAGCTCACGGCCGAGCAGATCCTCGACGAATCGTGAGGGTTGCAACCCATCATCGGCACGCGAGGCGACAGCCGATACGTGCAGTTCCTCACTGGCACGGGTGCACGCAACGTAGAAGAGCCTTCGTTCTTCGGCAAGCATGGCGGCCGGTGAAGGGGCATCGGCCATACCTGATCGTTCAAGCCGATCTGCCGCAAGAAGGGTCCCGCGGCGGCGAAGATCGGGCCAGATACCCTCTTGCACACCAGCGACACACACGATGCGCCACTGCAAACCTTTCGACCGATGGGCAGTCATCACGCGAACCGCCGGGCCGCGGATACCGCGATCAGCGAGGGTGTCGGCTGGGATCTGCTGTTCAGTGAGATCAGCGATGAAGTTTGTGATCCCTCGCCGTCCGCCGAAACGCTCTTCCGCGCGCTGAGCGGCCGCGAACAATGCAACGATTGCGTCGAGATCTGCATCAGCCCGCCGTCCCGCATCACCTCCGCGTAGCGCAGCCGCCTCAAGTCGCCGAGGCCATCCCGTACCTTGCGGAGCTGCGGCCGCCGACCAAACCGCCCATAGGACATCTTCGGTATTGCCCTGTGCCCCAATCGAATTACGGCCCGCCCGGATAACTGCCGCGAGCCGACGAACTGCATCGAGCGCACCGCGAGCGCGCACGTCACGGCTGTTGGACCCCAACGCAATCGGAAGTGGGGCATCTGGATTGTCGATCAACTCAACTAAGAGCTGGCAGACGAGCGCAGACGAGGGGGTTGGTCGCTCTTCTGGATGTTCTTCACGCTGGATCCGCCGCAGGGCACGGCCGAGCCTGCGTAGATCTGACGGGTCCGCATCAGCCAAAGGTGACAGCAGAAGTGCGGAAATCTCGGACTCATCTGCCTGATGCGGATCGAGGACTACCTTCAACGCCAGGAGCAATGGGGCCAGTGCGGGCTCTTCGCGGAGCGGGATCTCATCAGCCGCGACTTCAACCGGTACTCCTGCTGAACCAAGTGCGCGTCGTAACGGTCCGATTGACCGTCGTCCTGATCTGACGAGCACTGCCATCTCGTCCCAGCCAACTCCGCGCTCGAGGTGAGCTCTACGAAGAATATTGGCGATATGGGCGGCCTCGGATGACTCACTATCGAAGGTCCGCACATCAACCACCCCGTCAGTGGGTGCCTGATAGATCAGATTGCGATGCGCACGCACGACCTCCGACGGAATTCCGGTGATCGCTGCCGAACGTAAAATCTTCGCTGCCGCCTGGCCGATTATCGGGCCAAATCGTCGCGTGTGCTGAAGGACAACAACCTCGGCTCGCGAACCGTCACCCTGCGTGAATCGATCACGGAAGTTTGCAATACCCGTTGAATCAGCCCCGCGGAACGCGTAGATGGATTGATCGGGATCGCCAACGACAATCAAAGACGCTGACGGATCAACTAGGCCGCGCAGTAGGTGAACTTGCGCAGGATCTGTGTCCTGATACTCGTCGACGAAGATAGCCCGATACCTCTGGCGCAACCCATGTTGAATCTGCGGGTCGTGAGCAAGAATCGACGCCCGATGAATGATTTCGGTGTAGTCGGTAACACCCTCGGCGTCGAGTACGTCGAGGTACTCTCCGAAAAACCGACCGATCGCTTGCCATGCGGGACCAAGTACGTCGGCATGTGCCGACAGCGCCTCAAGATCCTGCGGGTCGAGGCCTAAACTGCGCGCCTTGGCTATGACGGATCGAACCTCAGCCGCGAGACCCCGAGTGCCAAGGGCGGCAGACAGATCGTGCGGCCACTGCACATGCCCATCGCGCACCGAACCGTCTAGAAGTTCGCGTAAGCGCGCCTCCTGTTCAGCGCCCGACAGCAGCCGAAGCGGCTCAACAAAGGCGAGCGGATCGGACTCAGCGCGAACAAGTGCGTACGCAAATGAGTGGAACGTGGTGATCGTGGGCACAAGTCCGCCGCCTAGCCGAGCGGTGACCCGCTGCTTCCATTCCGCAGCAGCCTTGCGACCGAAGGTAAGACCCAGCACCTGATCTGGCCTGAGCGGCGCCTCATTAAGTAGGCGCGCCACCATCGCCTCAACGAGGGTGGTCGTCTTACCTGTGCCCGGACCAGCCAGTACGAGCATCGCTCCGGCACGATGGGCGATGACCCGCCGCTGACTCTCGTCGAGGACGGGTGCGTCGACGGGTAACGGGCGGCTGCGATCCAGCTTGAGCGCAGGAGCGGAGGCCACATCAGTCACAGGTAGATCTCATCACGTACCTGTGACAATTCACTGCGATACGTCGATGGCGCGCTCGACGGGTTGGCCCAACCAACGAGCCGCCTTGATATCCACACGATCCCCATTGGCGAGCATCGGTGTTCCTTCACGTCGATGCCGGGCCAGGGCCTCCACCTCGTGGCCAGTCGGGAGTCGTCCATCAGACCTAATCACCCGATGCCACGGCACTCCTGAGCCATAGCGAGCCATCGTCGTTCCCACTGCCCTGGCGGCACCAGAGCCAAGGTGATCAGCGACCTGACCATAGGTCATCACCCACCCTGACGGTATTTTTTCGACGAGATCTAAAACTCGCTCGGCAAACTCGCTCGGCAGCCCGATCGACACATCCAACGGATCAGGTTCACGGCCCACGGCGCTAATCTTGCCCCCTTACGCGACGTTCGGCTCCGAAGATGGCACGATCACATAGTGACCGCGCCCGAAAATGCCCTCGTGCTTAGCGATGACGATGGCTACAGCACCCTCGTCATCGAGGATGGGGTGTTTCCACGCAGAGTCAGACGGCCAACGGATCTCCTTCGCGTGGTGATAGCGGTGGCCGCCGGGGCAGTCCTAATGGCATTGGCCTACTTCTTGACTGCGACGAGTGCTGGTATCGAGTCGGACATCACTGGGGCCGGAAACCGTCTGCCGGGTTTCATCGTGGCCATCGTCAACCTGATCGCCGGCTTTGGCGTAATCCTGCTTCCAATCGTTGCTGGAATCGATCTGCTTGTTCGCAAGCGCGGTCGTCAGTTACTTGAAGCCCTTGGCGCAATGTTCGTCGCGGTAGCCATCGCAATTTTGTTTTCGGCTCTCTTAATTTCACATGGTTCACCTCGGCTCGTTGTAGCCATCACTGGAGCCGCCGCTTCCGAGCAGCGTTCCGCATTCAATGCGATCATCGCCGGCCTCGTGGCGTTCATCACCGTGAGCCGCATCGTTGGCCGCGGTCGCTGGACGATCGCGGCAGTGCTGACCGTCTCAGCCATAGCGATCGGTGCGGTAACAAGTGGCACGTGGACCGCCACATCCGTCGGATTGTCGCTGCTACTCGGCTGGGCGGTCGGACTCGCTGTTCGCTACGTCCTGGGCACCGCGACCACGCGACCGAGCGGATTTAATGTTGCCTCCACCCTTGAGGCCGCCGGCTTCCCGCTGACACTCCTGCGGGCCGCTAAAAGCACTGCTCGAGGTCGTCAGTACGACGCACACACCACACGTGACGAACACATGCGCGTGGTCGTGTTCGATCGCGACCTTGAAGGCGCCGGACTAGCCGCAGCACTGTGGAACCAGGTTCGCCTACGCACGGACCCAACCAATGCTGGCTTCTCGATGAGGGCGCAGATCGATCACAGTGCTCTGATGTCGTATGCAGCCCATTCAGCTGGCGCCCCGGTTCCTGAACTCCTCGTCACGACCGAGGTCGGGCCAGACGCATCTCTACTCGCCTTCGAAGAAATCCATGGCCCCTCATTTTCCGACGCCGATCCAGGGACAGTGACAGATAGCGATCTGGTTGGTGTCGCTCGGGCGGTGCGGGTACTTCACGGCGATCACATTGCGCATCGCTCTCTATCACCCGAGCACATGGTCAAGGACAACGACGGAAAGATCTGGCTGACCGGAATGCAACATGGCCAGATCGCTGCTGGTGATGTGCAACGACGGATCGATTTGGCCGAAATGCTGTGTTCGTTCGCACTGCTTGCAGATGCCGATCGCGCCGTTGCGGCAGGCGTCAAAGTCTTTGGTGCAGACGAGATCGCGCGTGCCTTGCCCGCTCTTCAGTTAGTTGCACTTTCACCAGAAACTCGAAAGCGAATGCGGAAGAACAAGGATGTTCTTGTGCAGTTGCGCGATACCGTCATCGAACTTCGTCCATCCGCAGCGGAAGTCCAGCCCCTGGATCTGCGCAGGATCAAACCTCGAACGTTGTTGACCATCGTGGCCGGGACAATTGCGGCCTACGTCCTGTTCACCCAGCTTGCCAACGTCAACATTGTTGATCTGCTCAAGAGCGCGAACTGGACATGGGCTGCTGTCGGGTTGGCTCTGTCAGTCCTGACATTCATTGGCGCCGCGCTATCGCTCTCAGGTTTCGTACCTGAGGAGCTCCAACACGTAAGAACATTCATGGCGCAACTCGCGGCCTCGTTTGCAACCTTGGTCTCACCGCCCACCATTGGCGCGGTGGCGATTAACGTCCGCTACCTGCAAAAGTCTGGCTTGCATCCGGCATTGGCTTCCGCAAGTGTCGGTGTCTCACAGGTATTTGCCTTCTTCATACACATCGGGTTGCTCTTCCTCACCGGAATCGCGGCTGGCCAGGCCATGGAGCATTCGTTCACTCCACCAATGTGGGCCGTCATAGCCATCGTGAGCCTGCTCGTAGTCGCCGCCTTACTCCTGCTGCTTCCCGCCGTGCGCAAACTCATTAAGGATCGCGTCCAGCCCATCTTGGCTGAAGTCGGCCCACGGCTGCTCACAATCGCCCAACGGCCGGCAAAGCTGGCCGAAGGTATCGGCGGCATTCTATTGCTGAACGCCGCATTCGCCGCGTGCATGATCGCGTGCTGTGAAGCATTCGGCGCTGGTAAGTCCAACTTCGCAGCGATCGCGTTGGTCTATCTCGCTGGATCCACAATCGGGCAGGCAGCGCCAACCCCCGGCGGTCTTGGCGCTGTCGAAGCGGCCTACGTAGCGGGACTTACTGCAGCGGGTCTCGATCCAGGTGTTGCTCTTTCAGCAACCTTGCTCTTTCGACTCTTGACGTTCTGGCTTCCCACAATCCCCGGTTACTGGTCGTTTAACCGACTTCAGAAACTTGGCGCGCTCTAGAGCG
>JBAXUN010000030.1:0-22527 GCA_037129655.1 Actinomycetes bacterium | reverse complement strand
ATCGGCCATGTTCACAAAGGATGGCTCGAACTCTGCATCCACATACGTAACGAAATAGCGCTCATACTGTTCGTACGGAACGCCGTCATAGGAGAACCGACTTAGCCGATTCCACACGTGCGGACCAAGCGAGATGGTTGCGCCGATCTCTTCAAAGAATTCACGAATTGCGGCTTGCTCGGCGCTCTCGCCAGGTTCGACCCCGCCACCTGGAGCATGCCAGATGGCGAATTGGGGGCGAGCGGGATCATGGCCTTTGAGTAGAAGCACTCGACCAGCCGGCGAAATGGCTAGAACCCGCGAGCATCTTCGCTGTGTGCGTTCTACATCCACCATGTCGGACTACATCTTATGGAGACGACGAATCAGGAGCCGCTTCACCCGATGGTGTTGACGCAGTTGGTGCAGGCTGGTTGTTCAGCGCCGGGTTGTTGAACACATCCGGGATCGCTTCACCACTCCAGTTCCCGACCGGCCAGATCACGAAAGCAACTCGGCCGACGATGTTACTCAAGGGCACTGTGCCGTTTTCCTCAGTGAGGTGATAGCGAGAGTCAGACGAATCCCCACGGTTGTCACCCATCACGAAAACGCGACCCTGTGGCACGGTGATGCTGAACTGCACCTGATCAGTTGAACCAGGCGGCTTTAGGTACGGTTCGACGAGGGGCACACCATTGAGGACAATGCGACCTCCCGCGTCACAGCACTTGACGTTGTCGCCGCCTATTCCTATGGCGCGCTTCACCAAATCTTTACCGGTATCCGATGGCAGCAGTCCGACCCACATCAGCGCATTACGAATCACGCCGGCAATTCCAGCTGGCGGCTCGGGATCTGGGAGCCAATGCGACGGATCGCTAAACACAACGATTTCACCGCGCTGGACGCCACCGAAGTGATTACTCAACTTGGAGACCAGGATCCGATCCTGAATCTGAAGAGTATTTTCCATAGATCCAGAGGGAACGAAGAAGGCTTGTGCGAGAAACGTGCGTACAAAAAATGACAGCAACAGGGCAACGACAACGATAATGAACAACTCACGGCCGAGAGATGGTTCGGAGTTTTCTTTGCGTCGCTCGGCCACACGATCCTGCGGGTTGGCCTCGGTCACGTTCCAGACCGCGCTAACCCGGGCTGGTTGTATGTCTCCGGGATAGGCAGTACTTGCGCATGTTGCAATGGCCACAAGATCACAAAAGCACGACCAATCACTCGATCAACCGGGACGAATCCGCCGCCAGGGTCCCCGAGGTGCGCACGTGAATCACTACTCGCGGCGCGATGGTCCCCTAACACAAACAGTTTCCCATCCGGAACGGTGATATCAAAAGGCACGTCGCTCGGCGCGTTGCCCGGGAACAGATATGAGGTCTCATCCAAGTACACACCGTTCACAGAAACACGGCCCTGAACGTCGCAGCACACGACGTGATCTCCACCAACTCCAACGACGCGCTTGACGAAGTCGCGTTCATTCGGCGCCGCGAATCCAACCAACTGACCCAACCATGACGTTACCTGCGAAATCGGGTTACCCGGTGCGGGGATCGTGAATTCGGGTGCAAACGAGTCAAGACCATCAAAGACAACGATGTCGCCGCGCTCGATTGGTCGAGTGTGATAGACGGTCTTGTTCACAAGAACGCGATCACCGACGGCGAGGGTGTTCTCCATCGATCCCGAGGGAATGAAGAACGCCTGCACTAGGAACGTCTTGACCAAGAAAGCTAAAACGAACGCAATGCCGACGAGAGCAAGGAACTCCAGCAGAAGCGACTTCTCACGCTTTTCACCTGACGGATCGGGCCGAGCATGACTGCCGGACGCACCTACCGGTGTAGGTGTCGTCATGTGCTCCGCCCCCAGAGAATTCGTCATGGTTTTATGAGGTTACCTGCCCAAGAGCAACTTCGGCAGACGCTAACGACCCCCAAATCGCGATTCCCGACCCCCAAATGAGGGCAGAAGCGAATCGCAGATCATGTCGAACGACGCGCGATGAACTACTTGGCGACGTTGTCGCGCTTCTCGCGGATCTTGGCCTTCTTGCCTCGAAGATCGCGCAGGTAGTAGAGCTTGGCGCGACGAACGTCACCGCGAGTTACAAGCTCGATCTTGTCAACGATGGGTGTGTGCACGGGGAAAGTACGCTCAACGCCGACACCGAAACTGACCTTGCGGACCGTGAAGGTCTCACGAACTCCGCCACCTTGACGACGGATAACTACACCCTGGAAGACCTGGATACGCGAACGGTTACCTTCAACGACCTTTACGTGAACCTTGACGGTGTCACCTGGGCGGAAGTCCGGAATGCCGCTCTTGAGCGACGCGGCATCAACGAGATCTAGCGTATTCATTGTGTACTCCTGGTGAGGGCCACAGGTCACCCACGTACATGGATTCGAATGGTGCGGAAATCATGCTGTGTTCGCCGGCGCTGAGCCGGCCTGCGTTGACCCCCCTGTGGCAGGATCTGACGCTCGAACTCCCCAAGTGTGCCATAGGCCCGGCTGCAGCATGAAATCGAGGCAGCTCCACCCAGATCTGGTCCGCTCGTCCGCGCGTTGAGCAATTAGTCCGCGCGCAAATCTGGACGGAACTGGGCCGTGCGCTGCTCGGCTTGGGCGCGGCGCCACGCCGCAATCCGGCCGTGATCACCAGAAAGCAGGATCTCCGGCACCTCCAAGCCTCGCCAGGTGGGCGGCTTGGTGTAAATCGGACCCTCAAGTAGCGACTCCATGGCCCCAGGGGCAAATGAGTCGTCCACGACACTTTGTGGATTGCCAAGAACTCCCGGAAGTAGCCTCGCTGCGGCCTCGATCATCACCAAGGCAGCGACTTCACCACCGGCCAGTACGTAATCGCCGATGCTGACTTCGTCGATTCGGATGCGCTCAGCAAAATGAGCGGCGACTCGAGAGTCGATACCTTCGTACCGGCCGCAGGCGAAAATCAGCCATCCGTCGTCGGCAAACTCCTGCGCGACGGCCTGATCGAACTGGCGGCCGCTCGGAGTGGGAATGACCAAGCGGGGTTTGCGCTGCACCCCATCAAGAATTGAATCAAGAGCCTCGCCCCACGGCTCGGGCTTCATAACCATGCCGGGCCCACCGCCATACGGCGTGTCATCAACGGTGCGATGACGGTCATGGGTGAATTGACGCAAGTCGTGAACGCGCAGGTCCAGCGTGCCAGCAGCGATCGCTTTACCAACGAGCGATACCTCAAGTGGCCCTAAGTAGTCCGGGAAGATCGTGACAACGTCGATGCGCATATCTACTCGCCGGTCGTTGGCGCAGGATCCGGCTCGGGATCATCGAGTTCAAGTAGTCCGGGCGGCGGAGTTACAACCACGCGGCCACCAGCAACATCGATCGTCGGAACGAATTCGGTGACGAAGGGTACGAGCACCTCGCGACTATCCGGACGGATAATCGACAAGAGATCCTGCGACGGTAGATGAATCACATCGGCGACTTCGCCAAGTGCGCTGCCGTCGGCCAACTCAGCTCGAAGCCCACGCAATTGATGGTCGTAAAACTCATCTGGGTCTTGCGGTGCATCGGACTCATCAACCGATGCCGACAGGATCACCCCACGCAGCGCCTCGGCCGCATTGCGGGTGAGAACACCCTCGAGCGCTAAGAGCATTCGACCCTGGTGCCAGCGAACCGCAGCAACCGTCAGGGGGCCACTGGCGGCCGGCTCTGTCAATAAAACAGCGCCGGGCGCATACCGATCGTCTGGTGAATCAGTGCGGACCTCAACGGTGACTTCCCCACGGATCCCGTGAGGACGACCGATCCGACCAATGACGACCTGCATGGTGCGCCCGGCGCTTAACAGTTAGCGTTCGCCGACGTCGAGGAAGTCGATACGTACACCCTTACCATCAGCCAGAGCCCCGACAACGGTGCGTAGGGAAGTAGCGGTACGACCGCTCTTACCAATCACGCGACCCATGTCTTCGGGGTTTACTCGGACCTCAAGGCTTGGGCCACGACGACCCGTGCGCTGGCGTACTTCGACGTCCTCGGGATTATCAACGATCCCCTTGACGAGGTGTTCGAGTGCGTCTTCTAGCACGTCAGGCCTCGGTCGACTCTTCTGCAACCTCGGCAACTGCCTCTTCGGCAACGGCTTCGGCGGCCTGCGGAGCCTCGGCAACTACCTCGTCAGCAAGTGCCTCTGCAGCAGCCTCAGGAGCATCGGCGACAACCTCAGCGACAGCCTCTTCGGCCACAGCTTCAGCGGCAACCTCGTCGGTTGTCGCCTCGGCAACAACCTCTTCGACCTTAGGCTCGGCTGCAGCCTTCTTCTTCGGCGTCGTTGCTTCCTTGACGGGCTCGTTAGCAGCCTCAAGTGCGGCGGCCTCGAAAACGGCCTTCTTGTCGACCTTGGCCGGAGCGACGCGAAGGGTGCCTTCTTGGCCGGGCAGACCCTTGAACTTCTGCCAGTCACCCGTGACCTTGAGAATGGCAGTGACAGCCTCGGTTGGCTGTGCGCCAACGCTGAGCCAGTACTGGGCCCGCTCGGAGTCGACACGAATCAGGCTCGGCTCCTCCTTGGGCTGGTAGATGCCGATCTCTTCAATGGCACGGCCGTCACGCTTGGTGCGTGCGTCGGCTATGACAATGCGGTACTGCGGGTTGCGCACTTTGCCCATGCGCTTGAGCTTGATCTTGACGGCCACGGGGTGGACTTCTCCTCGAGATAAGTGGGTGGAGGCACGTCGTTCGCGTGGGGTGCGACGAACATACTTCCGAAGACCTCATTCACTGTGGACCGGTTAGAGGGCCGCCCACGATGACGAGATAACCCGCCTATCGTGCCAGATGACGGGCCGTAGCACTAAATCGCGGTCGGATTTAGTCCAGAAGCGAGTTACTTACCGTCCAGAAGACCCTTGAACTCCGGGGGCAGATCACCGAGTTGAGCGGCCAGTTCAGCCGGATCGAACCCGCCGAAACCGGCATCAGGCGACGGGATCATCCCGGTACCGACAGCCGTGTCAGCACCTGAGCGCTTGGCAGGATTACCGCTGCGCTTGGCGCCCTTGCCTTTTTGAACCTGGGCTTTTTGCTTCGCCTTGCCACGCTTACCTGCCCCGCCGAGTCCCGGCATCCCAGGCATTCCCGGCATGCCTCCCCCAGCGCGCATCTGCTTCATCACTTTCTGCGCTTCGACGAAGCGATCCACGAGTTGGTTGACCGCGGAGACCTCGACACCGGAGCCACGGGCAATACGAGCCCTTCGCGAGCCGTTGAGAATCTTGTGATCGGCGCGCTCGGCCGGGGTCATCGAACGAATAATCGCCGCGACTCGGTCCAACTCACGTTCATCGAAATCTTCTAACTGCGCCTTCATATCGCCCATCCCGGGGAGCATCCCGAGGATTTTGGTGAGTGAGCCCATCTTCTTCAGGCCCATCATCTGCTCAAGAAAGTCCTCGAGCGTGAAGTCATCACCAGAGGCAACCTTGGAAGCCATCCGGGCTTGCTGTTCAGCGTCGAACGCCTTTTCTGCTTGCTCGATCAGGGTCAGCACATCACCCATATCGAGAATGCGCGATGCCATTCGATCTGGATGGAAGGTCTCAAGGTCGGTGAGCTTTTCACCCACCGATGCAAAAACGATTGGCTTTCCGGTGACGGTGACGATCGACAGGGCCGCACCACCGCGAGCGTCACCATCAAGCTTGGACAGGACGACTGCGTCGATACCGATTGCCTCATCGAAGGCGACGGCGGTACGGACAGAATCCTGACCGATCATCGCGTCGACGACGAGAAGAGTCTCATCGGGCTGAATTGCGTCGCGAACCTGTCGCAGCTGGCCCATCAGTTCTTCATCGATCGCCAAGCGGCCAGCGGTATCGACGATGACGATGTCGTGCAACTTGGCCTTGGCAAGTTCGATACCGCTGCGCGCAACGGCAATCGGGTCGCCCACACCGTTACCTGGCTCGGGTGCGTGTATTGCGACGCCAGCGCGTTCTGCAACAACACTCAACTGATCAACCGCGTTCGGACGCTGAAGGTCGGCGGCCACCAGCAGTGGTGTGTGCCCGGCATCGCGCAGGTGCAGCGCCAACTTTCCGGCCAGCGTCGTCTTACCCGCACCCTGAAGGCCTGCGAGCAAAATAACGGTCGGCGGATTCTTCGCATACTGAAGACGTCGGGTGGCACCACCAAGGATGCCGACGAGCTCTTCGTGCACAATCTTGACGACTTGCTGGGCGGGATTTAGCGCTTGATTGACCTCGTCCGATAGCGCACGTTCACGAACGCGGTCCGTGAACTGCCGCACCACGGGTAGCGCAACGTCGGCATCGAGAAGTGCCGTGCGAATCTCCCGGACGGTGGCATCGACATCGGCTTCGGACAGCCGTCCCTTGCCACGCAGGTTCTTGAACGTGGCTGCGAGCCGATCAGACAGCGAGGTGAACAAAGATCATCCCTACAAGTACGGCTTCCGGCCCCACCGCGGGGCGGACCTGCGCCAGTGGACGCTCGTACAGCCTAACTTGCCCGGGCTTAGCGCGCCGACCCCATCTCTACTATGCCGTGGTGCTGCTTGACGAGGCTCAGAACTGCGGCACCGGGTCGGACAGGACGTCACGCACAGCACCGATCACAGCATCGCCTTCGAAGTCATTCAATGGTTCACCCGCTGCGTCGACGATGTAGAAAACATCGACTACCTCCGAGCCCAAAGTCGCCACCCGAGCCGCAGTGATACTCGCCCCAGCCTCGGCGATCGCAGAGGTTACCCGGTACAGCAAGGCAGGTGCATCGTGAGCGCGCACTTCAAGCACTGTCGCGCGCTCACTGGCACCTGTGACGATGTCAACGCGTGGATCCGCAGTCCCCGTCGGCGCTGGATAAGTCCGCTCGCGTGCGGCGAGCCGTTCGTTCACATCGAATGAACCGGCAACTGCCCTAGAAACATCTTCACGAAGTCGACTCACCGGCGGCGCTTGTCCAAAAACCGGTAGAACTGTCCAAACCTGAACAGCCCGCAATTCACCACCGAGTGAACGCACCGTCTCGACTTGAGCACCTCGCACCGCAAGCCGGTGGAGCGAAAGCACTCCGGCAACGGTTGACAGAAGGCCCGTGCGATCGGGTGCAATCACCGTTATCACCGAGACGTGCTCGTCGTGATCTGCATAAACAACAACCGCATCCGATTCGACATCTTCAGAAATACGCTGCCGATCCACAGTTCGTACAAGTGCGGATTTCACAACCAGTCCGACACCAATGTCACCCACTGGCGATGGGGTCGTGTCGATTACCTGACGGCGGCGTAGCTCCGTCCTCGTGCGCGACACGAGCTCATCGACCAGCACCTTCTTCCAGTCGCTCCACGCAGCCGGCCCCGTTGCCGCCGCGTCCGCCTCGGTGAGTGCATGGAGGAGGTCCAACAGCCGCTCATCCCCAACCGCATCGGCGACCGCGCTAACTGTCGCTGGGTCGTCCAGATCTCGGCGCGTTGCGGTATCCGGAAGCAGAAGGTGAAACTCCACCATCCGCCTTAGGACTTGTGAATCAGCCTGGTCGAATCCAAGTTGCGGAGCGATACCGTCTACGAGACGAACGCCCACCTCGGTGTGATCGCCGGGTCGAGCCTTTCCGATGTCGTGCAACAGCGCACCAATGAGTAACAGATCCGGTCGATCCACTCGTCTCGTAAACGGCACTGCCTGTACGGCGGCCTCGACGAGGTGGCGATCAACCGTGTAGCTATGCACCGGATTGTGCTGTGGCGCACTGCGAACCGCTGACCACTCTGGGATGAGCCGGCTCCACATGTCTTGCTGATCGAGAGCTTCCCAGACGGGAACCGCAGCTGATCCTGCTCCCAGCAGAGATACCAACGAATCGCGAGCCTCTGCTGGCCACGGAACGGGCAGCGGTGCAGACGTGAGTGCCAAACGCTCGACAGCATGAGGGGCGATGCGCAATCCCGCCTGGGCTGCCGCTGCCGCTACCCGGAGAATTAGGACAGAATCCAGCCCCGGTTGAACATCCACCGCGAGGACCACTTCGCCGTCTTGGACAACAACTCCATCTGCAAGTGGTGCGCGATCATTCTGCTGTGAGCCGATCCGTCGAGTGCGGTTGAACAGTCGGCCCGTGCTTCGCCGCTGCAACCGTTGAACACGATGCCACGTGACATCAGATGCGTAGGCAATAGCTCGTCCGGCCGATGAGAGCGAACGCAGTAGTTCATCTGAGGGGTCCTCACCGTGCATCCCCAATCGCCTCGCAACATCGACGCGATCCTGCGCAACGACAACATCGGTGGCACGACCTGTCGACAGATGCAACGCATCGCGCGCGTCCAGAAGAAGTTCACGATGAGGAACGAGACCGGCTAGCGGAGCATCGGTGATCCATGATGCGGCCACAGCGCGAAGCGCAACAATGTCACGCAAACCCCCATGGCTGTCTTTCAAGTTCGGTTCGAGTAGATAAGCAAGTTCACCGGCACGCGCAGCACGCTCGGTTACGTTCTCGTGAAGCTCGGACAATCGCCTGGGAGCAAGTGCTCGCCAATCACCGAGAATCGACTCGCGTACCGATTTTGTCAGCGCCTCATCACCCGAAACGGTTCGGGCGTCAAGGAATCCGAGGACGACCTTGAGCTCGGCCGCAGCCAACCGTCGCATTTCAGCTGGCACACGTACGGCGTGGTCGAGCTTGATTCCCGAATCCCAGATCGGATACCAAAGTGCATCGGCTACTTCATTTACCCGCGCGGTAGGCGCCGCAGCCGGGTGTAGAAGGACCAGATCGATATCGCTTCCCGGTGCTAACTCTCCACGGCCGTAACCACCCACCGCGATGAGCGAGGCCCCGATAGAGGCTGCACCGGACAGGACGAACAGGCCGTGAATCCAACGATCGGTCAGTTCTGTGAGCCCACGCCGCCGTTCACCAGAGGCAATGTCCTCGCGGGCGAGCAGCGATGTGCGCGCAGCGAGAAACGTTGTCGTTAGTTCATCTGCCGACATCGAGTCGGCGCTGGAAATCGTCACTTAGAGCGCTTCGATTCCGCGCTCACCAGTACGAACACGGACAACGGCATCGACCGGAACCATCCACGCCTTACCGTCACCGATTCGCCCGGTCTGAGCACTTTTAACGATCACCTCGAGAACGGAATCGGCATCATCGTCATCGACCAGCACTTCTAAGCGCACCTTCGGTACGAGATCGACGGTGTACTCGGCGCCACGATAAACCTCCGTGTGTCCGCGCTGCCGACCGTAACCACTTGCCTCCGAAACGGTCATGCCATGCACGCCGTATGCCTCGAGAGCTGACTTCACGTCATCGAGTTTGAATGGCTTGATGATTGCCGTGATGAGCTTCATACCGTGACCTCCTCGTCCTTTACGCCTGCTAGAACTTTCGTCTTGGCCGTGAGTGCTCCGCCACCAAATCCCGCACCACTAAGACCCTCGAACTCATACGCCGTCTCAGCGTGCTCAGCGATATCGATACCTTCGAGTTCTGCATCGCGACTGATGCGGAAGCCGAGAGTCTTCTCCAGAGCCAGACCCAGGATCAACGTCACGACGAACGAGTAACCAGCGACAGCAACAACACCAAGGGTCTGCTTGCCGAGCAAGTCGAAGCCCCCGCCGTAGAAGAAACCGTTCGCGCCAAACGAGTTAACAACGGTGGTGCTGAAGAATCCGATGAACAGCGTGCCAACGATTCCGCCCACTAAGTGGATCCCGACGACATCTAGCGAATCGTCATAATTGAATTTGTACTTCAGGCCGACTGCAAGTGAGCAGATCATGCCCGCGAGCAGCCCGAGCAGTACAGCCGCCCATGGCGCAACGAAGGCGCAAGCAGGGGTGATCGCGACGAGGCCAGCAACGGCACCAGAGGCTGCACCAATACTCGTTGCGTGACCATCGCGAATGCGCTCAACAAGCAACCAACCGCCAAGTGCCGCCGCCGTGGCAACCTGCGTGTTCATAAGTGCAAGAGCTGCTGTGTCGGTGGCACCGAGTGCCGATCCGGCGTTAAAGCCGAACCAGCCGAACCACAGTAAGCCCGCACCGAGTAAGACCAGAGGAACGTTATGCGGACGTGAGGGCGACTTCTTGAAGGAGGAGCGGCGGCCAAGGACGATAGCGAGCGCAAGACCGGCGGCACCAGCGTTTATGTGCACAGCAGTACCTCCAGCGAAGTCCAGGACCCCCTTCGACGCCAGCCAACCTGCACCCGTGATGTTGCCGGCGGCATCCTTATCACCGAAATCGAAAACCCAATGCGCGACCGGGAAGTAGACGATCGTCACCCACAGCACAATGAAGATGCACCACGTCAGAAACTTTGCTCGATCAGCTATCGCACCACTGATCAATGCTGGGGTGATCACTGCAAACATGAGTTGGAATCCGGCGAACGCCAGCAGCGGTATCCCATACATTCCACCGTTGTTGGTCAGCTGGCCTACCGCTGAGCTCAGGCCCGAGAGACTAAACGCTCCGTAGAAGCCGCTTCCTGAGTTACCGAAGGCCAATGAGAAGCCGTAGATCACCCACAGAACACTGACGATTGCGATAGACGCAAACGACATCATCATCATGTTTAGAGTGCTCTTCGCCTTCGTCATTCCGCCATAGAAGAAGGCCAAGCCCGGCGTCATGAGTAAAACCAAAGCCGTACTAGCCAACACCCACGCGGTATCGCCTGCAGATAGTTCCATTGATGTTCCCCTCCATGAAATGGAAAAGACGCGTCCGATGCCATGTTCGGCATCCGGCGCGTCTATGCGTCGAACTAGGGCAATCACATCGGAGTTATGTTGCAGACCTATGCGTCCTACGTTTCAGTCACGTGACGTTTGCATCGCGCATGTTACGGCCGTGTGTCCGAATCGAGGCGCCAGCGTGATCAGATAACGATGCAGCGCCGAGCGACCAACCGCGAACGTCTACTCCAAGAGTGCGTCGACGAACATTTCTACGTCGAATGGCGCTAGATCGTCTGGGCCTTCACCGAGACCGACAAGTTTGACGGGCACTCCCAGATCGCGCTGAACGGCAGCGATGATTCCGCCCTTGGCGGTGCCATCGAGTTTGGTCAGCACGATTCCAGTGACATCGACGACCTCAGCAAAGACCTGTGCCTGCCGAACCCCGTTTTGACCGGTGGTCGCGTCAAGAACGAGGAGAACCTCGTCAACGGGCGACTGCTTTTCAACAACTCGCTTAACCTTGCCGAGTTCGTCCATGAGACCGGATTTAGTGTGCAGGCGGCCAGCAGTGTCAATCACGACAACGTCCGCACCCTGACTGATACCTTCACGCACGGCATCGAAGGCGACGGCAGCTGGATCTGCCGCCTCGGGTCCGGTGACGACGGTGGCGCCGACACGATCACCCCATGTCTGCAGCTGCTGCGACGCCGCGGCGCGGAATGTGTCCGCAGCGCCGAGCACGACAGTGCGACCATCACCGACCAGCGAACGAGCGAGTTTGCCAGTGGTTGTCGTCTTACCAGTGCCGTTAACGCCAACGATGAGAATCACCGACGGACGTCCGTCTGCATGCGTCACAAGTTCACGATTCATGCGCGGATCAAGAAGTTCGATGAGTTCCTCACGCAGCATCGTGCGTGCAGCGCTCGGATCGGAAACTCCATCGACGCGAACCCGCTTCTTCAATGACTCGATGAGCTCTTGTGTTGGTGCAACGCCAAGGTCGGAGGCCAGGAGTGTCTCTTCAACTTCATCCCAGGTGGCCTGATCAATGTGGTCACGCGATAGCAGCGCGAGCAGACCCTGACCCACCGCGGAGTTAGATCGAGCTAGGCGCGAGCGCAGACGTGCGAGCCGACCGGCGGACGGTTCGGGCAGCGCCTCATCGACAGAAGCCGGAGGCTCGACGATGACCTCATCGACCGCGATGTCGCTTGGGGCCGAGGGAATCTGCGCGGTCGGAGCGGGTGATTCAATCGATACTGGAGTCGATCCACGACGGAGGAAGCCGACAGTGGCCCCGGCTGCGACCAGTACGGCCAGCCCAATGAGGACGTACTCGATAAGTGTCATTACTGATTAACTCCAGACGACTTTAATGTTCACGCGGCAGACTAGGCCGGGAGCGCTTCAGAGGTGACGTCGATGGATTCGCCCTCGTCGCCATCCTCGCGCAGGCGTTGACCAATGACAGTCGTGACGCCGTCTCCGCGCATCGACACACCGTAGAGCGCATCAGCAATCTCCATTGTGCGCTTCTGGTGGGTGATGACCAGCAGTTGCGAATCAGCGCGCAATTCTTCGAGCAGTTCGAGCAGGCGACCAAGGTTGACGTCGTCAAGCGACGCCTCAACCTCGTCCATGATGTAGAACGGGCTTGGTCGAGCCTTGAACAAAGCTACGAGGAACGCGACCGCCGTCAGCGAGCGCTCACCACCGGATAGAAGCGAGAGCCGCTTGACCTTCTTGCCAGGCGGCCGAGCTTCTACTTCGATACCCGTAGTGAGGAGATCATTTGGTTCAGTGAGAATCAATCGGCCTTCGCCGCCCGGGAACAACCGGCTGAACGCGGATTCAAATTCGCGTTCGACGTCGGCATACGCCTCAGAGAACACCTGCTGAACCCGCTCATCAACGTCCTTCACGATGTTCAGCAGATCCGCACGTGACCGCTTGAGATCGTCGAGCTGTTCATTGAGGAACTGATGACGTTCTTCTAGGGCGCTGAACTCTTCAAGCGCGAGCGGATTGACCTTGCCGAGCAGGTTCAACTGACGTTCAGCCGAGCGGAACCTTTTTTCCTGCTCGTCACGCTCGTACGGGTACGCCTCGGGCGCAGGTGCATTGGGATCGACCTCATCGCCGGGGGCGATTTGAGACGGGGGCACTAAGACATCGGGACCGTATTCGTCGAAGAGTGTCTCAGCGTCGATACCGAACTCTTCCATCGCCTTTGTCTCAAGGGCTTCGATGCGCAGTCGCTGCTCGGCACGAGCCATCTCGTCGCGATGAACCGAAGACGTGAGCATCTCGAGCTCAGTACGAAGCTCACGTACCTGTGCGCGCACCACTGTCAGTTCTTTCTCGCGTGCCAGCTTGGCCTGCTCGGCGGCATCACGTTCACCGGATGCAATCGAAATAGAAATCTCGAGTCGATCAAGAGCCGCCTGCGCACCTGCAAGCACTGCAGAGGCCGTCGCTGCAGCACGGGCCCGTGCCTCACGTCGTTCAATCTGCCGAACGCGAGCCTGCCGTTCCTGAACTGCTGCACGCTCTAGTTGGTCGGCGCGTTCAGTGAGTGCCCGCAGCCGCTCTTCACCCGTACGAACCCCAAGCCGCGCATCAACCTCAGCCTGGCGGGCCAGGACACCTGCCTCGCTCAGCCGATCACGTTCGTCGATGGACGGATCACCCTCATCAGGGGCTTCCTCAGCGGCAATCAGTCGGGCTCGAAGCTCGTCTTGGGTCGCCTCATCAGAATCACGAGCCTCGCGCGCGGCCGCAACAGCATTGGCAAGTCGATCTGCCTCGGCCGTGGCACTGCGAGCGGCTGAACCGAGCTGACCAAGCTGCTCAGCCACGGCGGCCATCCGCGCATCAGAATCGTGCAAGCGACTCAACGTTTCGTCGTAGACCGACTGGGCTTCAGTGACCGCGGCAGCCGCTACACCGAGCTCAAAGCGGATTCGCTCACCCGCGTGCGTCACGTCAGCAAGTTTGGTGCGGGCTTCATCGACGGCGGCTTGCACTTCGAGCAAGGACGGTGCTGAGGACGAGCCCCCGTAGGCAAAACCTGGGCCGAGCACATCGCCGTCGCGCGTCACCGCGATCAGATCGCGGGTGGACACCAAAGACTGAGCGATCGTGAGATCCTCAACCACTGCAACACGATCGAGGGCGATCAAAAGCGACCCGCGAAGTTCATCCGGAGCGGTGATGACGTCGATGGCCCACTGAGCACCTGAGGGAAGTTCAGGCCACGTGGAGCGATCAGGTGTGCTGACACCGCCCACGAGAAGTGAGGCACGACCGGCATCGTCCGACTTCAACAGCGATAGGGCATCGACAGCACGTCCAGCCGAACCAACTGCCACCGCATCCGCGAGCGGACCCAGTGCTGCAGCAACGGCTACTTGATACCCGCTGCGAACTTGAACGAGAGCGGCGACCGTGCCGAGAACTCCAGACAAGCGCTCGCCAGCAGCCATAACTGCTGCGCCGCCGTCTTTACGAGCGAGCCCTAGCTCAAGTGCTTCAACGCGGGCCGCGAGTGCATGGCGATCACGTTCGACCTCCTGCTCGGAGATACGAAGGGCAGAAAGGCGATTTTCAGTTTCAGCCAGCGTGCGCTCAGCAGATTCATGCTCAGTGTCGAGACCGACCTCGCCCTCATCAAGACCAGCTACCTGAGTCTCCAAGGCATGAAAGTCATTTGTGGCCTTCTCAGAACGAGATCGAGCTTCGGCAATCTGCGCTGAGAGTCGATCGAGCTCAGCGGTGCGCGCGTCAAGTCGCTGCGCTGCGGCGTGTACCTGCCCGGTAAGACGTACCAAACCTTCGCGCCGATCGGCCGCTGCCCGCACCAAAGCTGATAGCCGCCGCTCTTCCGCCGCCAGGTCAGCTTCGACCGCCGCGCGAGCCGTCGTGGACTCTGCGAGCAGTTCGCGATCGGCGAGGACTTTACGCTGCAGTGCTGACTCGTCAGCCCGAACTGCGGCTGCTTCGGCTTCAAGGTCTTCGGGCTCCCGACCGCGCCGCTCTTCTTCCGGCTCTGGGACAAAATTCTTAACGCGCTCCCCCGCCAGGGCCGACGTCGATCGAACCCGTTCGCGCAGACTCGACAATCGGAACCATGTGTCTTGGGCCTGAGCGAAGGCAGGCGAGTCGCCGGCGATCTCGCTGTCAAGCGCGGTCTCCCGAACTACCGCAGCTTCAAGTGCGGTCTCGACGATGCCGCGACGATCACGTAACGCCGTCTCGTCTGCTACCTCTTGATCCAAGTTATCCGTCAGCGTGATCAGATCGTCGGCCATCAGTCGTAGACGCGAATCGCGCAGATCGGCCTGAATCACCGCCGCCCGTCGAGCAACCTCCGCCTGACGTCCGAGAGGCTTAAGTTGACGACGCAACTCGGTGGTGAGGTCTTGAAGGCGGGTGAGGTTGCTCTGCATCGCATCGAGCTTGCGCAGTGCCTTCTCTTTACGCTTGCGGTGCTTGAGCACACCTGCCGCTTCTTCAACGAAGCCTCGACGTTCTTCGGGGCTAGCCGACAGCACTTGGTCGAGCTGCCCCTGGCCGACGATGACGTGCATCTCTCGGCCGATACCCGAATCGGACAGCAGTTCCTGTACGTCGAGCAGCCGACTCGGATTGCCGTTGATCGCATACTCACTGCCACCATTACGGAACATCGTCCGCGAAATGGTGACTTCGGAATAGTCGATCGGCAGAGCACCATCAGTGTTATCGATCGTGAGTACAACCTCAGCGCGACCAAGCGGTGGCCGACCGGCCGTACCAGCAAAAATGACATCTTCCATCTTGCCGCCGCGCAGGCTCTTCGCGCCCTGCTCACCCATTACCCAAGCAATGGCGTCAACCACATTGGATTTACCCGAGCCGTTCGGACCGACCACACACGTGATGCCCGGTTCGAAGTGCAAGGTCGTCGAAGACGCGAAGGACTTAAAGCCCCTCAGGGTCAAACTCTTCAGGTGCACGCGGGTGGCTCCAGGCGCAGTCGGCGTCGGGGTGTCACGGGGAAGAACTTCACCCTACCCCCTGATTGGCAGCATGGGCGCGGGAGTCCCCTGATGGGCCTGAAAAATCTCCACGACTGGTAATCCGGGTCCCGGCGGATCAACGCTCAAAGAAGCCCTCAAGACCCTTGGACGCAGACCATTGAGCAACGACTGAGTCAACACGCCCCGGAGTCGCCCCTGATTCGGCCCGTCGCACGAGTTCCTCGCAGTCCTGCACAAGACCCTCGGCAACGATCTCAACCCCGCCGTCTTGCGTATTGCGAGCCCAACCTACGAGGCCGAGTTCGAGGGCTTGGGCTCTCGTCCACCATCTGAATCCGACCCCTTGAACCTCGCCTCTAACCCACGCGGTAACTCGCAGCGGCTCGGAAGGTGTATCGGTCACCATCGAGCATTCCGGGGAGTCCGCTGACAGTTGGGGCACCGGTAGGAGGATCGGTTCATGAACGGTTCGCGGACGATGAGCCGGCCACAACGTGGACAGGGTTCGTTTTCCTGACCGTAAGCATTAAGCGAAACGTCGAAGTAACCCGACTCACCATTGACGTTGACGTAGAGGGCATCGAAGGAGGTACCGCCCTGAGCCAACGCCTGCGTCATCACATCTTGAACCTCGACTAAAAGTTCCCGAGCCCGCGAAGGCTGCAACGCTTCAGCGGGATAGGCATAGTGCAGTCGCGCCCGCCAGAGCGCCTCGTCGGCATAGATATTGCCGATCCCAGACACAACCGTCTGATCAAGCAGCGCTCGTTTCAACCCGGTTCGTCTAGATTTCAGTGCCCTAACGAAATCCGCACTCTGGTAGGTGGGATCAAGTGGATCACGTGAGATGTGCGCCACCGTTGAGGGGATCAGACCGTGCGCACCATCACTCACAAGTTCGTCGAGGGCCATGCCGCCAAATGTGCGTTGGTCGATAAAGCGCAGTTCACGGCCTCCATCAGCGAATCTGACTCGGATCCGCAGGTGCTTTTCATCCGGAGCATCGGATGGCTGAACAAGCAGTTGCCCACTCATTCCGAGGTGGCCCACGACCGCGAGATCACGCCCATCAAGTACAAACCAGAGGTACTTACCCCGACGACTCACTGAGGTGATCTGCCGACCTGCGAGCCGAGCGGCAAAATCATGTGAACCTGGCTCATGGCGACGGATGGCACGCGGATGAAGCACGTCAACGCCGGCGATCGTACGTGCCGTAACGAATCGAGCCAGGCCGCTTCGTACGACCTCGACTTCAGGTAACTCAGGCACTAGCCAGGCAATTCACTGGAGGTCTGCCGCTGGAGCAAGGACTGATACGCAGCCTGGGCGGCATGTTGCTCAGCCTCCTTCTTACTCGCCCCGTGGCCGGCGCCAAACAGTTCCTCGCCCACCTTCACTCGAGCGACGAAGGCCTTTTGATGATCAGGCCCACTTTCCTCGATGACGTAATCGGGAACCCCAACACTCAGGCTGGCGCACAACTCTTGGAGTGAGGTCTTCCAGTCCAGTCCAGCGCCGAGCGCGGCGGCCTGCTCGATGAGAGGGTCAAAGAGTCGATGAACCAACTGTGAGGCGACCTCTAGGCCGCGATCGATATAGACGGCTCCGATAACCGCCTCGACGGTGTCGGCAACGATTGACGCCTTATCGCGACCGCCGGTGGTTTCCTCACCACGACCCAACCGCACATGGTCGCCAAGCCCAAGCTCGCGACCAACTGCGGCTAGCGCCCGCGAGTTCACAACCGCCGCGCGTAGCTTTGCCAACTGGCCCTCAGGCAAATCCGGATGCTGGCGAAAGAGCGTATCTGTGACGACTAGGCCGAGAACAGAATCGCCAAGAAACTCCAGGCGCTCATTGGTGGGAATGCCACCGTTCTCGTAAGCAAAGGATCGGTGCGTCAACGCACGCTCGAGAATTGCATCATCGAGAACCACGTCGAGCCGACCCATGAGTTCAACTCGACCCGCAATGAACGGGTCGACAGAGCCAAGATCTGACATCACTGACCACACTTCAACGCAGTGGATACACAAGCCTCCGCCAAGACGGAGGTGAAAGACGCGTTCGTCACGCGACAGATCGGGCTCGACACGCGCGCCTGATCCATAACCGAACTACAGGTCGATGACCTGGCGGCCGTTATATTCGCCGTCGGCGTCAACACGGTGAGGGATGAGGTACTCAACCCGACCATTGCGCACGACGCGGTTGATCTGCGGCATCTTGGCCTTCCACTGCGAACGGCGGTGACGGGTGTTGCTGCGGGAAGTCTTCCGCTTCGGAACGGCCATTGCCCTAGCTCTCTTCTCGGTCTATTCGGTCTTCGGGACTTACCTGAGGCAACTCATCGTCGGCTGATGCCGACTCCGTGCTGTTCCCTAGAGCGCCTAGCGCCGCCCATCGGGGGTCTACCACGTCGTGACTGTGTGCAGGCGAATCATTGAGATTCAACCCACACTCGGGGCAAAGCCCGAGACAATCTTCCTGACATATCGGTGCAATAGGCAAATCGAGCACCACTGCATCGCGCAGTACCGGTTCGAGGTCTAGCAGGTCCCCGTCGAGGTACAGCGTTTCGTCGCCTTCGTCTTGGTCGCCCACCGAATCCTTGTTGTGCCGCCCATAAGCGTCCAACTCGGGGTAACGATAAAGCTCTTGAAGATCAACATCCATCTGATCAGCAATGGGATCCAGGCAGCGGCTGCACTCCCCGAGGAGGTTCACCACCGCCGTTCCCGTCACCAGGACCCCTTCGACAACGGACTCGAGTCGAACACTCAACTCAATATCCGAGCCAGCCGGGACCCCAATCGCGCTGATACCGATTTCTTCTGGAGCCGGCGCTGTGTAGGTCACCTCACGCAAAGACCCGGCTCGGCGCCCCAGCTCATGAGTATCGATCACAAGGGGCGAACGCGGGTTCAACGTGCTCAGGGCGGCCTTCCAGTGCTGGATTCAGACGAAACGGCCTTCAGCGAGGCCGACACGCAAGAGTAACGGAGAATCACCGTGCGACCCAAATGAACGCGCCTTGACGCATTCGTCCGCGCCCACAAAATCGGGCTGGGACTAGCCCGGCAGATCGTCGGGTGCGAGTTCTTCGTAATCCTGACGACCATGAATCTTCTCGCGCCCCCGTTGGACGGCCTGAATCGTCTTGTGGAGCGCGACCTCGAAGTTGGCCAATTTGGCGTCCACGTAGTCATCGGTTTCACGGCGCATGCGTAGTGCCTCGGCATCGGCGTCGGTCAAAATTGCATCCGACTCCGCTTCAGCCGCGCGGAAAATCTCTTCCTTGCTGACCAAGATTCGCGCCTCTTCCTTGGCCTGTTCAATGATCAGAACCGCATCTCGCTGTGCATCGGCGATGATGACCTCACGGTCGGCGAGGACGTCATCTGCATGTGCCAACGATTCCGGCAGCAGCGCTCGCGCCTCGTCAAGGAGATCGAGCAGTTGCGCCCGGTTAACCACACAGGATGCTGACATGGGCATAGCCCGGGCGCTCTCCACCAAAGCAGAGAGGTCGTCGAGTTTGTCGTGGATGTCCACGTGTGCCCTTTCTAGGATCCGATGCACTCACACCGTGCGGCGTACTGACCGGTATCTGAGACAGCGTGTCCACTCGGACGTGGGCTCACGCATGGATACCTAAAACCAAGTATCCCCCACTCGGCTAGTTTGCACCCTGCAGTCGCTCGGTTAGTAGTCCGCGCACCGAATCCGGGACCAGGCCGGTGACATCGCCTCCGTATGTGACGATCTCCTTGATCAAGCTCGATGAAAGGAAGCTGTAGAGGGGATTTGTACTGATAAAGAGAGTTTCAACCTTGGCTAAGCGGTGGTTCATCTGGGCCATCTGGAGTTCGTAATCAAAGTCACTGACGGCTCGAAGACCTTTAACGATTGCGGGAATATCGTTCTCGCGGCAGTAGTCAACGAGTAAGCCATGGAACGAATCCACCACGACATTCGGGTACGGGGCAACGACTTCGCGAAGCATGTCGATGCGTTCATCGACTGTGAACAGGCTGCTCTTGGTCTTGTTGATAAGCACTCCGACAACGACCTGATCGAAGATCTCACTGGCACGGACGAATACGTCTAGGTGCCCGTTCGTAACGGGATCGAAAGATCCGGGGCAAACCGCCTTACGCACGACAATCTCCTCCTCGTGAGGTGTTACCTCGAACTACCCAACGTCAGACGATCACGTGTCGAGACCGTACCAAATACCCGTCACCAGCGCGGTGTCACCGTACCTTTTAGGCTCGGCAACTTCAAAGCCGTCCGGCCAATCCAGAACAGCGGTCCGAACCGCCCTTTCAATGACCACGGTGGCCTCTGCGCTCAACCAGCAATGCTCGACGAGGTTTGACAGCACCTCCTCGAGAACCTCCCTTCCAAGTTCGTACGGTGGGTCCAGAAAAATCAGGTCATATGGCTCGCTCGGTGCTGTTTGAACCATGCGGCTGACATCATCCATGCGCAGCTGCGCACCGGTCAGACCCACCGACGCAATATTTGCCGTGATTACGTCGGCCGCCTTGCGGTCCATCTCAACCATGAGTGCATACCCTGCACCACGCGAGAGAGCCTCAAGCCCGACGGCTCCCGAGCCGGAATAGAAGTCCGCAATGCGAGCTCCGGCCAAACTTCCCAAGGAACTTTGCCACGACGAGAACATCGCCTCTCGAACACGATCCGAGGTTGGTCGCGTACCAGTCGTCGGGACCGCTAGCCGCCGACCACGTGCCGTACCCGCGATGATGCGCGTCATCGGGCGCCACGACACGCGTAAGGACGAGATGGTGAAACCGTCATGGCTATGGCAACGGACTCGGTGACGACGGATGCGCGATCAGGTCGTCGATAATGTCGTGAATAGAGCCGACGACTACCGATAGGTGGCCTTCACCTTCTATGAGGTTAGCTCGAGCGAACGGCATCGCAGCAGCTAGCCACTGGCCATGCGAAAAGGGCACCATCAAGTCTTCTGAGCCTTGCCAAATCGCAACGGGGACGGTGATTGAGGCCAGATCAAAACCCCATGGGCGGGTAAATGCGACATCGTCGTCGACCCACCCGTCAGCACTTACTGACACTGATTCGCGAAATGACGCAGCGAGATCCTCACCAAATCCAGATCCAATGAAGCCTCGATCTACATCGGGGAGAAGCGACTCCATCTCCGCGACAATGCCGTCCGCCGTTATTGCAACCAAACCTTCCCGAGCCGCCGCCAAGGCAGGCGCAAGCACTGACTCCCCAGCCAGTGCGGCGCCGAATTCATCAATATTGTCCTGACCCATTCCAGCCATCCAATTGAGGCTGTCGATTGATTCACGGTAGGGCGCGACACCCGCAAGGGATGCGACTCCGCGAATGCGATCTGGCATAAGTGCCGCACATGCCAAAGCATGTGGTCCACCCCCAGACCAACCGATGGTGAATGCTGTGGCAATGCCGAGTCGGTCAAGAATCTCGCGAGCATCGTTCGTCACGTCGGCCACACTGCGTCCTGGCTGACGAGTTGACGTTGAATAGCCCGGCCGTGACCACGACAGCAGACGCAACCCTCGCTCCTGCGCTACGCGGACCAGATCGTCTGGAACTCGACCACTGCTCGGCGTGCCCGGGTGATAAATGACGACGGTTGCATCGGGCTCGTCCGAACCGCTGAGCCGAACGTCGAGTTCGCGGCCATCAGCGCATGTGAATTGCTGTGAGGTCGAGGTCATGATTTCTCCAGATAGTCGGCTTGCTCTTCATCCAACAGGGCGGCAACCGCACGCGCCAGCGCTGGCGCCGTTGCGAGCTCTGGGTCGCGGGTGACGATGGCGGTTGCCTCGTCGCGGGCCGCATCGATGATGTCCTCATCGCGCAGAACTGACAGCATCCGCAAACTCGACTTTCGTCCAGATTGAACGGCCCCAAGCACATCACCTTCACGACGTTGCTCGAGATCAATCCTCGAGAGTTCGAATCCATCGATCGTGGCTGCGACAGCATCCAGCCTTGCCCGAGCAGGTGATCCCAGCGGTGATTCGGTTACGAGCAGGGCGAGGCCCGGATGCCCACCACGTCCCACGCGACCACGTAGCTGATGGAGCTGAGATACACCGAAACGGTCAGCATCCATAACGACCATCACCGTTGAGTTTGGGACGTCAACACCGACTTCAATGACAGTCGTTGCGATCAGCACGTCGATTCCATCGGGGGATGTCGGCCCGGCTGCGAATCGACGCATGATGTCGTCCTTCTCATCTGCCGGCAGTCGACCGTGGAGCACTTCGACGCGCAGTCCGGTCAAGGGACCGTCAGCCAAGGCGGGCGCCAAATCGAGAACAGCAATTGGTGGTCGACGGGCGGCCGTCGCATCTGCGGCGCCATTCGGCTCGTCAACATCTTCATCGGATGAACTTGATGATCCATCACCGATTCGAGGGGCAACGATGTACACCTGACGTCCGGCGTCAACCTCCTCGCGCACCCGCGTCCATACCCGGGCGAGGAGGTCTGGTCGTTCGATGGCGGGGACCACGTGGCTGGTGATCGGCGCACGGCCCTGCGGGAGTTCGGAAAGCGTTGACACGTCAAGGTCACCAAAGACCGTCATTGCAACCGTCCGAGGAATCGGCGTGGCCGTCATGACGAGTACGTGAGGTCGGGCCCCATCACGCGATTTCGCTGATAGTGCCGCGCGCTGTTCAACACCAAAGCGATGTTGCTCGTCGACAACGACAAGACCTAA